>JAZQNE010000113.1:0-19029 GCA_045627185.1 Lachnospiraceae bacterium | reverse complement strand
AACCTTTTCACCCTTGCCAAGTCTTTCAACAATACCCTTTACAGCTGCGTTCTCAACGGGCTGACCGATCTTTGATTCGGTAGGATGCCAGAGCATTGTACCGGTAGGGCTTACCATGTAAGCGTATGAGCCTTCAACGCCGTCAATCTGAATGCTGCCGAGCATTGATGTCATCATTGCAAGATCTGTACGACCTGCTGCAATAGCGAGGTTAACACCGATTGTAGCTTCCTTTGCAAGGCTTAATGCGTAATTCTTATAAATGCCTTCGCCAAAGGTCTGTGCAAAGTCAACACCTACAACTGCTTCTTCAGCAAGGTTCAGAGCATATTTCTTATATGTCTCCTCTGCTGTAGAGGTTGCATAATTCATGCTCTGTGAGGCTGTTTCTGCAAGATTCTTTGCGTATGTCATGTAGGTATTCTTAAGTGTTTCCTTTGATTTGCTTACGGAAAGAAGAAGAATAACCACAATAGGTACAACAATCATCACAAGCATTAATGCCGTAATCTTTGTACTGGTTTTTGATAGCAAATTAACCTTCGTATCAATGGTCTTACCTCTGTTTTTGTTCTTAAGTGCCACATTCTGTTCCATATTTTGTCTCCTTTATGAAATAATTTCAAAATGGATATTTCATGATGTATTATACTACACAATTTGTATCTTGTCACCCATTTTTTTAAAAAAATATGCGATTTTGTATCCAAATTTGTATCTTTTTTGAGAAATATATATTATTTAATGTTTTTGGAAACATATTTTTACATTTGTATCTAAAAACAAATGCACCATAGTAAAATGGTGCATTTATGCGTGTTCACGAATTGTGTCTAAGATGTATCCGTTTTTCTTTTTTTGTGATAGTTTCAGTTTTGGTTTATAAAACAATTACTGCCTACATGATAAAAAACGAAATATTATTTCACACATCCGGGTGTTTTAGATTTGAACTACTGTTTATCATAATATTTCTTTCCGGCATCGGGAAGGAAATAGGTACGGATATATCCGTCCTTTGAAAGAACAACAAATTCATTGGTAGCTTCAATATAATAACAGAAATCTCCGTCTTCTTTTTCAGTCTTATGAAGCGCCTTGGGGTTATTGATTACATCACTTGCAGCCTTTTCATAATCCTGTGCATTTGCAAAGCCCATATCCTTACCGTGTTTGTCATAATGCTGGTTAAGCAGGCTTGAGTTTCTGAACTTATATTCTTTTCCGGAAACAGGCTTTTCCGTAGGCTTGGGTGTTGCTGTAGCCTTAGGCTTGTCGGTAGGCTTTGAGCTTTCAGTAGGAGTAACATCATTAATGTCAATGGAACCGCTATCCGGTGTAGGTGTCACATCTGTTGCAATACCGGTAATGTCCGATATAAGTGACTTCAGGTCAATCACACCTGTTGCAGCAAGTATTCCGATAATAATAATTGCTGCAATGGCAATAATAATTGTTTTCTTATTAATATTGAATGAATTCTTCTTGTTTGACATTTTTTATCTCACTTTCTCTCCATTTTTATAAGCTGTTCTTGCTTCGTTAAGACTCATTGCATTTGCTCCGCCCGAAAAGCCGGGATTCTTTCGCTGCACGGGATCGTTTTCCCAGCCACAGTTTGGGCAGATATCGTACTTTTCGGCAAACTTATACTTTCTGCACACCGGGCATTTATTTTTATTAAAAATTATAGCCATTTCAAAATTCCTCACGTATTAATAAAAGGTTTTGATGCAAAGCGGACAATTTCCGTTCAGTATTGTTAATAATAATTGTTTTTATCTTTTTTTGCAACCGCAAGTTTTCAGATTTCTGTTTTGACAATTTACGCTTACGGGAGATTAAGATTTGATTAAAAATATTGATTTGCATATAAAATATGATACAATTAATTCAAAAAAACAAGAAAAGGAATAAAAAAATGGCTTTAATAAGATTACAGGACATAGGAAAAATCTATGTTTCCGAAGGAAGTGTTGCCGTCGGAATCCGTGGAGTAAACCTGTCCTTTGAAAGTGGCGAATTTGTTGCCATCACAGGTGCATCCGGTTCAGGTAAATCTACACTGCTTAACGTAATCAGCGGTATGGACTCCTATGAAGAGGGTGAGCTTTACGTCAATGAACAGCCTACATCCCATTATGTTCAGGCAGACTGGGAGGAATACAGAAAAGAATATATTTCATTCATCTTTCAGGAATACAACATCGTTGACAGTTTTACGGTTTTACAGAACGTGGAACTTGCCCTGATGCACATAAAAAACATTACGGAGCGCAGAAAACGTGCACTGGAACTTATTGAAAAAGTAGGTCTTTCAGACCACATCCATCACAAAGGCAGCAAGCTTTCGGGCGGCCAGAAACAGCGTACCGTAATTGCACGTGCACTTGCAAAGGACAGCCCCATTATCCTCGCGGATGAGCCTACCGGAAACCTTGACAGCAAGAGTTCGGAGGAAATCATCAATCTGCTCCGTGAAATCTCCGCAAACAAGCTTGTTATCATTGTAACGCATAACTTTGAAGAGGTTGAGCACTGTGCAACCCGTGTAATCCGTGTATTTGACGGTGCCATTGAATCTGACAGAAGACTGACCGAAAACATAGCAAAAACACAGTCTGCTCCGGATGCTACGCCGGACTCTGCTTTGGATGCTGCATCCGAAAACCAGCCTGTTGCAGATCCTTCGGCACAAATTGCTCCTTCTGTTTATTCCGAGCCTTCAACTATTGACAAAATTCTTGACAACCTCAGAAACGGCATTCATCTTGGTGCAGTAAGATTTTTCGCAAAGCCCAAGCTTGCAATTTTCTTAAGCCTCCTGATGCTGATCTCCGTTTTGGGCTGTGCCATGATTACTTCCGGTTCCCAGGACGCTTTCTCCTTCAAAAAGACAGAAGACATTTTCACTGAGATTCCCGGACGTTTGATTATTACTTCAAGAGACGGTGTTCCTTTCTCCGATGAAAAGCTTGCGGAAGTGGCAAAAGCGGTATCTGCCGACAGCACCATGCATTATGATTTCCTTCTGGACAACTCCGTCGCCACATATCAGGAGGGTATAGACACTCTTCTTGAATACAACTGCCAGACCAATTACGACGGAAAGCCTGATTTAGGTCGTCTTCCGGAGGCCGCTGACGAAGTCATGGTTGCCGTTCCCATCAGTGCCATGGACGTCTACGGCAAGGATTCAATACAGGTAACAGAGCTTCCCAATCTCTTCTTCGGAGCAAATTACAAGGTTGTCGGTGTAGATTATTTCTACGATAACACCAAGCCCTCAATCATTGTATTTACACCCGAAGGCTATAACCTTGCAACAACACTTTCACTGTTCAATTCATCACTGACAGATGCCGTCTGGCTGCGTGCCGATGTTTCCGGTTATGTTACCGAAAACTGTGAAATCGGTGGCGAAACAAAGGAATACAACATCCCTGTTTCAAGCCAGAACATAGATGTCCGATTCGATATACCGGGTGACAGCTTCTACCTTGTTCCTCCGGCTTTCTCAACTCTTCTCAGTGCATCAGGTGAGATTGTTTATTCCTTCGACTCTCCTACAGGTCAGTTCACATCAATAACCAAAGAAATAACCTACACTCTTGAGGCTTCCAAGCAGCTTAAGACACTCTCTCCGGAGCTTCAGCAATACATTGCAGACTCAGGAGCTCCCGGGACACTTATTGTAGGCGTTGACATTGTTAAAGACCTGATTCAGCGTTATTATGCATCCGGCTACGGTCAGGCATCACTTTTCTTCTCAAATAACAGAGAAGCGGAAGCAGCCATCCCGAAGCTCCGTGAACTCGGCTTCAACGGTGTGCTTTCAAATGCTACCGCAGCGCTTGCGCCTGTTGATGTTATCTTCGGTCTGATCGGTGTTGTTTTTGAACTGGTTATCTGGTTCGCAGTAATGGTATTCATTGCAATGTTCCTCAACCTCTGTTCAAAGAAAGCCATGCTTGCAAGCTCTGACGATATCGCAATCATGCGTTCAATGGGCATTTCAGGCACCGTAATCCAGATAAGCATTTATGTACAGATGATAATGGCCGCAATTCCGGCTTTATTCCTGAGCGGAATCTTTTTCGCAATTATCTTTACCCTGCCCAAGACAAACGCCATGTTCCCGTACATTCACGCAAAAGAATACCTGCTTATTGCACTCGGTGTGATTGTTGTCAGCGTTGTAATGGCAAGACGTCTTGTAAAGAAACTGTTCTCGTCAACCGTTAAGAAAACTTTGAAAGGAGGTCTCGAGAAATGATTAAAATCAGTCATGCAAATAAATATTTCAACCGTAATTCAAGCAATGAGATTCATGTCATTAACGATATCTCCATAGATCTTCCCCGGTCCGGCATGATAGCCATCTTCGGTCGAAGCGGCTGCGGCAAGACAACTCTTTTGAACTGCATAGGCGGTCTTGATACAATTGCTTCGGGTTCCATTAATATCGATGGCAATGAACTTACGGCATCAACAGACCTTATCCGAAATAAATATATTGGCTACATCTTTCAGAATTACAACCTGAACAACAGCAAAACATGCTTTGAAAATGTTGCGGATGCATTGTATCTTTGCGGCATGAATGACCCCGAAGAAATTGAAAAGCGTGTTATGACGGCCCTTAAGAATGTCGACATGGACAAATACAAGAAACGTACTCCCGACACACTTTCAGGCGGCCAGCAGCAGCGAATCGCAATTGCAAGAGCAATCGTTAAGAATCCTTCAATCATCCTTGCCGATGAGCCCACCGGTAACCTTGACGAAGAAAACACCGTTAGGGTAATGAACCTCCTTAAGGCCTTTTCAAAGGACCATCTTGTTCTTCTTGTTACTCATGAAGCCAACCTTGTTGATTTTTACTGCGATAAAGTAATTGAGCTCTCCGACGGACAGGTTGCCGGTACAAGGGATAATTCCAATGCAAACGGCTACACCGCACGCAGCAAAAACGATATTTACCTTGGTGAATACGAACTGAATGAAAGCAAAAACGGAAACGTGGTTCTTGAATATTACGGCGAACCTGCTGAAGAAATCAGACTTCGCGTTGTAAATGCGGGCGGAAGGCTCTATCTTGAAAGCCTTAACCCCAATGTCCGTTTTCTTGACAATTCAAGTGAAACAAAGCTGGTTCCCGGAAAATATACCGAAACCGCTAACCGTGAAATGGCCGAGCAGGCGCTTGACCTTTCTGCACTTACACCGGTTGAAACAGAGCCGACAGGCCGTCTTTATACACTAAAGTCATCCCTAAAGGCAGCCCTCTCCTCAATGTTCTCCGGAAAGAAGCGCAAGCTCACAAAGTTTGAGCGCATCGCCCTTTTTGCAATGGCCTTCACGCTTGTTTTCCTTACAGCATCTTCGGGCCGCAACCTGAAAAAGTACTTTACTACAAAGAGCAGCTGCAGCGACAATCTTCTGTTTATCAAAACCGCAGACCAGAACTGGCTTTTCGATGCAACAAAAGATACCGGTTTCCTTGATCCGAGCGCCGAAAACAAGATTGATTTTGCCTATATTTTCCGTGCAACGGAGGATTTCCACGGAATTGACCTGAGTTTCCGACAGGCTTCCTTCTCATCGGTTGAATCCAAATGGGTTGACATTTCCACAACACTTTATGATAACAAACTGTTAAGTAACCTGCAGGTTGTTGCCGGCAGCAAGGAAATCAAATCAAAGAGCGACATTGTCATTTCCACAAAGGCTGCCGATGAGCTCATCAAAAACAGCACCTACAATTTTATTGACAGTTATGATTCATTAATCGGAATGACATCCGGAACAAGCGGTATACCCGATTCCGAAATTAATTTCTGCGTCATCGGTATTGTCAAATCAGATGACAATGCCGTTTATGTAGACACAAACGAAATGATTAAAGCAATCTACGGTGATTTCGTCATTGCAGGCAATACCTATTTTGATGTCACTCCCGAAAGTGAGGCTCAGGACATCTTAAAGGGCAGAAAGGTTGAGCCCGGTACGTACATCAGCTACACCCGTATTAATGAAGCATATGCCACTCCCGATGAAGACGGAAAGACCTGGAAATACAAGGGCGACTTCAACCGGAATAATGCTGAACAGCCCATGCTGTCCGATATCATTGTAATGGGCATTAAAATGAAGTCCGCCGATGATATCATTGAATATACAACCGAAGAGGAATCTCTTTCCCTCACCATCATTTCGGATGAAGATTTCTCAAAACTCGCAAGACTCTACGGAACATGCGCATATGCAGACGATGAAGGAAATGCTCCGTACTATGAATATATGGACCGTCTGGCGCCCGAATATATTCTTGTACACACCTCAGATGTTGCAACAACCAAGTCATTCCTTGAATCAAAGGGTGTTAAGAACATTATGATTCCCATAGATGTAGTAAACGAACGTCTTAATAATGACCTTCGACCGTTCATCAATACAGCAATTGTCATGGGTGTTATCACTGCGGTTATGTGCCTGACGCTCTTCTTCATCATGCGTGCGTCAATGCTTTCAAGAATCAGGGAAATCGGAATCAACCGTGCAATCGGTGTCTCCAAAAAGAATCTCTGCTTCCGGTTCCTTGTTGAGTCCTTTGTTCTGACAACCTTCACAGTTTTCCTTGGCTATCTTATTGCTTCAATCTGTGTAGAGCTGCTGACAACCGACACATTGCTCGAAAACTTCCTGTTCTATCCGCCCGTAATCGCGCTTGCACTCCTTGTTATTATTCTGGCCGCATCACTTCTT
Organism: Lachnospiraceae bacterium; assembly: GCA_045627185.1. Classification (GTDB taxonomy): domain Bacteria; phylum Bacillota; class Clostridia; order Lachnospirales; family Lachnospiraceae; genus SZUA-448. Next base: position 12,261 of record JAZQNE010000113.1, on the reverse strand, counting down.
GCAGGCGTTCTGCCGGTAGTAATACTGCTTAGAAAGACTCCGAGCGCAATCCTTTCGAAGTACGATATTTAAGGGAAAAGTTCCATATGCGAACTACCCGGCAACTGAATTACCGGGGCTTCCCACTTGTTTTCCTGAAATAAAAATCCGCGGCACTGATGTAATTAAAGCACCAGCGTCGCGGTTTTTTTAATATTCCGGGACAAATAAGCGGCACCGTAGCAGCAAATAATCCGTTTTGCAGCATCGGAACAACCATGATATTATTTCAGGGAATCATAGTAATTCTGCAGTTTCTTTGCAGCTCCATATATCTCGCCCAGAGCATCCATCATTTCAGCGGAGAACTTAAGATATTCACGCGAAATGGTGTGTTTTGTCTTATATTTACCCGACCAGTAGTTATCAAGCACAATCTCATAACGTTCTTCAGCCGCATGAACCGCCTCCGCCCAGGAAATATACAGTTCATCGGCAGCATTCTCACCCACACGGCGAATGAAATCCGGATTATCCATCACGCGCATCAGAAGCGCTGCAAGCGATGCCGAACTTTCCGTAATATGAAATGCATTGCGGTCAGCAATTGTTTCTTCAGCAGCACAGCTGCCTGCTACAAGTGCGGCAGGAAGCGAGCAGGCCGCTGCCTCACGTACAACAAGGCCGTTTGTGTCATAAACCGAAGGGAAAAGCATCATGTTTGCGCGGCAGTAAATAGCCTTAAGCTTTGTCCTGTCATGGATTCTTCCCGTAAATATGCACTTCCCGGCTATTCCGAGTTCAGATGCCAGCAGTTTCATATCATCTTCATCAGCACCTCCGCCAACAAAAATCATTCGGAAATCCTTCCCCTGCGAATGAATTCCGGCAAGTGCCTCAAGAATAATTCTGACGCCCTTATACCACATCATACGGCCTACAAACAGAAATACGGGAACGTCTTTTTGAAGTCCGTATTCCTCAGTAAGAGCCATATATTCATCCTCCGGAAGGCGGCCCTTGGGCACATCCACGCCGTTCTGCATGACAATGTAATCGCCCTCGTATCCGAGCCCGCGAAGATTTTCGCCCGCGCCGCGGCTTACAACCCAGACCTCATCGCAGGCATTAACATTGCTCGAAAGGATTTTCAGTGCACTTTCCTGAATCAGGCGGTTTTTTATAAACTTGCGGATATCCACATCAAATTTCGTATGATATGTCAAAATCAGCGGCGCAGGTATGATTTCGCGCAGGCTTCGCGCCATGACTGCAGACGCATACGGGCAGTGCGTGTGAATGATATTCACAGTGTAGCTGTCCAGTTTCTTTGCAATTTTGGGCGAAAAAGGGTAACCGGCCATATACCCGAGTGAATTGCGCATATCAAGACCCGGGTAGCGGAAAATCGGGTACGGAAAAGCCGAATCGTCCGCATCGGGATGCTCGGGCGTGATAACATAAGGTTTTCCGCCATCCTGCAAAATATTCTTTGCATAATTGACAACCGTATTCGCAACACCGTCAATCTGAGGCGGGAATGAATCGTTCAAAAGACATATTCCACGTTCTTTCATTTTTACTCCTTATTTCTGTGCAAGGCTTTCCATGAAGGCCGGCAGTTTCTCACGTCCGATATCGGTAACCGGGCGTATCCACTTGCCGGAATACATGTGAATCTGCATTATGATATAACGAATGGGCTCATCTATGTAACAGCAGATGAAAATAACCCAGTAAGGTGCATGGAACACAAATGCCGAAAGCAGCACCGCAGGCATAAGCATGGCATACATAAACACAATTTCAAGCACAGTGCCGGTGACGGCATCGCCGGCAGACCTGTAGGTATCGTTCATGATCCAGTTGCCCATTCGGATGATTGCCACAATCAGGTATATTCCAAGCAATACCGTACATGAATCAAAGGACTCGCCGGAAAGCTCCATAAGGTTGAAAATCGCGCTGTGGCATGCAAAAATCACAGCTCCGGTAATAGCAATAAATCCGCTGCACAGGTATACCACACGGATGGCACAATCATAGGCCTTCCTGTGCTCTCCCGCTCCTACTCCGGCTCCCACAATAACCGACGATGCACTCGAAAATCCCGCAAAGAAGCCTATAATCATGCCTTCAAGTGTTCTGAAAACAGCCATCGCCGCAATAACCGGTTCGGACTGCCGGCCAAAGGTGATTCCAATAACCATATTGCCTATTCCGAGCAGCAGTTCATTGCAGATAATAGGGAAACAGCGCTTAAAGTAAAGACTTACCGACTTTTTAGTCCATCTGAAGTGGCCTCTGAACCTGAAAATATACGGATATTTTGTGACAGCTGCAAGGGTTATTGTCACAACAACGTTTACACCTGCCGCAATAGATGTTGCAACGGCTGCGCCCTTAACGCCCATGGCCGGAGCTCCAAGATTTCCGTAAATAAAAACCCAGTTCAGAAAAATATTTGTCGCAACAGAAGCCACAGAAGCCACAAATGGAATTACAACACGTTCTGTAGCGCGAAGCACGGTACCCATGCAGATTGAAAAAATCTGAAGAAGGTAGGCAGCACCTACATAACGCAGATAGTCCTTTCCGATTTCCTGCAGAACCTTTTTGTCGGTATACAGTTTCATGATTGTTTCCGGGAAAAATGTTGCCGCACTCGCAAAAATAACGGCAACGGTCATCATGCAGGTAAAGGTAAGACCATAGGAACGCTCTATTCCATCATCCTCGCGCGAGCCCCAGTACTGTGAGAAAAACAGCATACCGCCGCCTACAAATCCCCAGTAGCAGGAGAACATCAGCGATGAAAACTGCACGCAAAGGCCAAGCGCGCCTATTGCATCCTCTCCCAGTTTTCCAACCATAACCGTATCAACAATACTTGCGGTAGTTGTCAGCAGGTTCTGGAATGCAATCGGTATTGCAATAACAGCAAGTTTTTTTAAGAAATCCCTCCAGGGAAAACGATTCTTATTCATATTTCACTCTCATTTTTATCTTGTATTTACCGTAGCAGATTTATTAAATATCAATTCCGCGCTTTGCGGCTGCCAGTTTAATTGCATTTAATGTCTTCTTCTTTTCAAGACTGAAAAGCGGCGCAATCAGGTCCTTTCGGGCACCATCACCTGTCATTCTGTGTACCGTAAAGCTTTCGGGAAGGAGTGCAAGGCAGTCAGCAACAAGCTCCGCATATTCTTCGCGGTCAAAAACCCGGAATGTTCCAATTATTTCTCCGTTTTCAGACCGTCTGCAGTTTTCTTCCGTGCAGTTCTGTCCGATGTATTCCCTTGCAAGGTCGGTTCCCCTTAGGATATGGAGCAGCTGGAGTTTTATTCCGTCCGCTGTTTTTGCAACATATTTCACGGTTTCAAGCATATCCTCGCGGTTTTCACCCGGAAGTCCCAGAATAACATGCGCAATAACATGCGAAATACCGCATTTATGCAGGTTCTGCACAGCCTCATCATAAACGGGAAGTTCATATCCGCGCCTGATATAACGGGCAGTCTTTTCATGTATTGTCTGAAGTCCAAGCTCAACAATCACCGGTTTTATGCTGTTGATTTCAGACATCAGTTCCAGAACATCAGAGGGCAGGCAATCCGGCCTTGTTGCTATTGAAAGTGCAACAACCTCAGGGTCATCAATTGCCTCCGTAAAAACGGCCTTCAGGCGTTCCACAGGCGCATACGTATTCGTAAAGGCCTGAAAATAGGCAACATACCCTTCCGGCTTTTTTCCTGCCACAAGTGCCTTTGCAAGCTCAAGCTGTTCGGTTATGGTTTTGTCAGATCCAAAGGTATAATCACCCGAACCGCGTCCCGAACAGAAAATGCACCCGCGCGTCCCGCATGTCCCGTCACGATTCGGACATGTAAAACCGGCATCAAGACTTATCTTATATATTTTTTTCCCGAATTGTTGATTGAAATATTGATTTGCAGTCAGCATGGTCTTTTTCCATTTTCAACTTGAATTGTACAAACTTCATTCAGCATACTACTTTTCCGCAAAAAAAGCAAAAGAAAGAATCAGGAAGAACTGACACGAAAATCATTGCAGAAAATGGTCGCAAAATAGCAATCGCATGCATCAGCCACAAAAAATTGTCTTGAAATAGAATACCGATGTGCTAGAATACTTTAAGATAACAAAAAGGAATTTCCCGTAATTCGCATATTTGCGAAAAGCAGAGGAAATTCCGTTTCGGAAAGGTTCTATTATGAGATACGAAGAATTTAAGATGGAACGCGAAGGCCTTGTAAAGGTCGGTGATAAAGTAAAAATAGTTGAAAGCACGCTTCCCACAAGCTGGTATTACACCATTCTCCCGGCCGTTGCAATGTCTGCAAACTACAAGTTTTCAGAGCGTATCAAGTCCCGTGAGGGAATTGTTGACGCTATCGAAACAACAGAACGCGGTTTCTTCATAAGACTTGCATTGGATGAATAAGTAACCATCCGGCTTCCGGCATACCTTTGACTTGCTTTTCCCCGGTTGGTATGCATTTACCGTCTCGGGCAGAATTGGTGACACCCGGCTCGGGCGTGGCGGAATGAGGGTGTCACCCTCACACTGCCTTCAGGTATCTGGATAAGGTGTCAATCAGCAGCGAAACCTCTATAGGCTTCGGAAGGTGGGCGTCCATGCCCGCCTTAAACGAACGCTGCATATCTATTTCCATTGAATTTGCGGAAAGAGCCACAATCGGAATACGCTTTTCGGGAAACATTCTGCGGATTGCCATTGTTGCATCATACCCATTCAGCACAGGCATCTGGATATCCATCAGAATTGCATCAAAATAATCAGGTCCCTTTTCGCGCAGAATATCAAGTGCAATCTGCCCATTCTCTGCATTTTCTACATCTGCACCACGGTGCTCAAGAATGTCCTCAACAATCTCACGGTTGAGGGGATTGTCTTCTACACTCAGAATATGCACATTCTCAAGAGTTGACGCAGGCACGGTCGCCTGTTTTTCAAAGACCTCCAGTTCCTTTTCGGAAACCTTTTGAAGCGGAAGATCAACAGTAACAGTTGTTCCAACGCCCTGTTCGCTGTCAACTTTAATAATTCCCTCCATACGGTCAACAAGCTTCTTAACAATCGACATTCCAAGGCCTGTACCGTCCACACCGCTTACGGTGGATGTGTTCTCACGGCTGAAATCCTCAAAAATATGACCGACAAATTCCCTGCTCATACCGATTCCGTTATCCGTAATGGTATATCTGTAAAACGTCCTTCCGTCAGAAAGATCATAAAGCGGTTCGCACAAAAGTTCAACTTTGCCTTCGGCAGGTGTGAATTTCAGAGCATTTCCAAGGATGTTAAAAATCACACGGTTAATATGCGTTTTGTCGCCATACACCATCTGCTCCGAAATCATATCAGTCCTGCAAGTAAACTCAACCCCTTTGTTTTCAAACAACGGTAAAAACACGGCATTAAGGTCATTCATGTTTTGACTGATTTTGAAACAATCTTCGTCAATTTCTTCTCTTTCGGATTGCATGCCGGTAAATTCAAGGATATCGTTTATCATGCCGTAAAGCTGTGTTCCGGCGGTTTTGATTTTTCTAAGATATTCACGTGCTTTTTCAGTATCCGACAAACTTTTTTCAGCCACATCGGCAAATCCCAGGATTGCATTCATGGGCGTAAAAAGGTCATGACTCATGCTGAACAGAAAACGGTTTTTTGCATCGTCAGCCAATTCGGCACGGCGAAGCGCGTCACGAAGTGCCTCACGCGTCATACGGTTATGGCGGACATCATCCGATTTCGGTTTGTACTGAATGGCTCCAAGGAAATAGCCGTCTTCAAGCATGTCCAGATTCATCTGGTCAGAATAGTAAATTGCAGCAACAGCACAGCAGATAAAGCTCTTAAATATTCTAAAGGTGTCTCCCATGGGAAGTTCCCCTTGCTTTTGAGCTTCTTCAAGCGCCTTGCGTACAGGGCTCTTTTCGTATGCGATTTCAAGCCTTTCAAAACTGTCCAGCGGAAAATCCCTAGACTGTGTTAATGTCATAAAAAGCCTGAATGTGAGCGGTTTTTCCTTAACAAGACGTTTTAAGAAATTCAAGCCGGAAATAAGACAGTCAGGCATTTTATCCGCCTCAATTTCCGGAAACATAAGTGCCCTGTCTACTTCATCAATAATAATGTGAAAGAGTTTTGCCCTCGAACCATATGCCTGTTCAATCGCAATCGCAGGCACGCCTGCTGCCTTTGCTATATCGTCTATAGACGAATTGCTGTACCCTTTCGTGAGAAATACCGATGCCGCCGCACTAAGTACAGCTTCCCCCGACATCGCGGTAATTGTCTCTCTTTTCATTTCAACCAACATTTTTTTAATACCTTCTCAAGATAAAATAAATAAACAATTCCCAATAAACCGGCAGCGCGGTTTTTTTCAACAAATATGCGCCTTTAACCACATATCGTCCATCTCATTATATAATATGTTGCGAAAAGTACAAGTTATTTTTCAAAATTCAGCAATAAATACAAAAAAAACTGAATAATTTTATTTTTTTGTTCAGAAATATATGCATATTGCCAATGTAGAAAAAGCGCATAGATTACAAGGGTTTTCAAAACAATATCCATTTTTTTCTGTATATTTAAATTCTGAATTGTTTACGTAAAATATTCAACTTAGTCTTCAAAAACTTCACAATTTATGAAAGTTAAATTTCTCCTTACATTTCTTTTTTATGCTTGCAGAGAGTACCTGCAGCACCCGTAAACGGAATCTCTCATGAGTAATGTGAACCTCACACGACTAAAGTCACGAGAATGCGGCGGCCTATTATTCAAGGAGGGCGGAAAGCAGAAATACAGCAGGGACGGTTTTGCCTTTCAACAAAATGTTGATAAACAAAACCGTCCCTTTTGTCATCTTGCATTCATGTTACAAAATTGTAAGAATGTTTTCTGATATTGTAAGGTGATTCGATGTTTGAGTTCTCTTCTTCACTGTATACTGTAGTCATAACAAAGAAACAAACCGCAAACAACAGACAAGGAGAAAACACCATGGATAACACAAAAAAGTATATGAATCTTGAGATGAAAGCAAACTACTACAAAAAATCAGAGTGCATTGCCAAGGCCAAAAGCATCATCGAAAGCAAACAGATTACAGGAATGTCAGTTCGTCAGCTTGCAGCCGAGATTTACACACATGCATTCATTTACTACAGATTCCCTAATCTTCCTGAAATCATTCGAAATACAAAGTTCATGCAGAAGGCTTTCCGCTCTGCAGTAAACGGTATCGACCTTGAAGACAACGGCGACACCCGTGCACGCAGATTCTGCTATTCAATCATCTTTGGAATTTGCTGAAATCCCTCCACATTCCAAACATGTCCACACGAGCCGCATCGGTAAATGAATTGCCGGGTTTTCGCCTGTTATTTAAGAGCCGACAGCGCAAAGAATATTAATCATCGGTTTTTGTAATGATATTCACAACAGTTTTTACTACAGCAAAAAGTACAGCAGCCACGGGCCATATGATCCAGGTACGGCCCCAGTCATTTGTAATAAAGGATGTAGCAAGGAATGCAGCCGTTACGGTCATCCAGTAAATGCGGCTAACCTTGTTAAACACGGGTGATGCTTTCTTTTTCTCAGGCGAATATGCACCTTCTTCAAGCAGCATATCGTAGCCGTCCTTAACCATTCCGACTGTAATAAAGAGATAAACGGCAATTGCTACCATTGCAAGAAGAACACATACCATTGAGGTAATGACATGTACGTTTTCCGTGATAAGTGCCGTAATGATGAGCGGCACGCTGCTGAGTATGCACAAAATAATGCCTGTAATAACATTGGTATAAAATTTGCTTTCAAGTTTCTTTCTTCTTTCCCTTGCCATACCTGAAACACCATAAGCTGTCTCAATTCCGGCTTTTTGAAGAAATTCATAATCTTTAAGTTCAAAACCGGTCCTGACAAAGATCATAACGGCAATAGCAATCATAACAAGAAGTGTAACCACACCGATACCTGCCGCAAGTGTTTCAGAAATTCCAAACCCGCTCACCTGGCTCATTCCGGAAAGAAGCAGTAAAACAACCGGTGAAAGCACGCATAAGGCAGCAGCCAAAGCAACAAGCGGAGCGTATTTTTTTCTTTTATCAATGAATTCGGAAGCCTCTTCCATGGTAACAACTCTTAACTTGCGGACATTTCCTTCATTTTCTGCAGAATAATCGTTTGATTCTTCTTTGGTTACTTCATCCTTCAGAAGATAATCGGTAGAAACGCCAAACAATTCGGCCATCATGATAATTCTGTTAATATCGGGAACCGACTGCGCACCCTCCCACTTTGATACGGACTGTCTTGATACGTCCAACTTGTCAGCAAGTTCTTCCTGACTCCAACCCATTCTTTTTCTTTCTTCAATAATTTTGTCAGCTAAAATCATTTTTCTCCTTTTCTCATTAACGGAAATGTTTTTTAACAATCCGAAACAGGTTTTTTGGTTTTTAATTGCTTTGTTCGAACAACATAAGCATACAAAAAAATGGAGTTGCAAGCCATAAACCCTGCTTGTCAATTTGTAAACCACCGGTTGCAAATGCAGTGTTTCAGCGCACTTTTGATGATTTTTACGTAAACCTAAACCAAACTCAGGCCTCATCTTATGTACGGAATCCGCACAAGGCTCCTCTTTCTTTCAAACCGTTCCCGGGCTCACTTCCGAACCGTTTTCAGGCTCTTCTTCTGAACCGTTTTCAGGCTCTTCCCTGAACATTTCCGCATTTTGCACGATAAACTCATAAAAGTCATTATCCATTATTTCAAGAGAAGCCGCATATTCGCTGTCAATCAATGTAAGCATTGATGAAAGATAACCATCCAGAATTTCATCGAAATACTGAGTTGTATCTATTTTCCACTCAGCCTCACCTTTTGGTGCGTAATACTCAACATATTCATTTATGAAGCTTTTATTGTACAAAACAGCCTTATGAATTGCATTCGGTGCAAAAACGTCGCGGCCCGCCAGAAGGCGTGAATCAAATGAAATGTTGAACAAATTGAAAATAGTAGGCAAAATATCAATATTGCTGCAATAATTTTCATTAATTACCGGTTCCTTTATTGCTGCATTATAAATAATACATGTAGATTTGTAGCGTCCGATTTGCGGTTCAACCTCTTCACCACCGTTCAATTCCTCGGCAACTTCAAGCGATGACAAGAAGTACGGGTAGTGGTCCGCAGCAAGCACAATGACTGTATTATCAATCTTTTCGGCCTCTTCAAGTTTTTCAAGCAGATACCCGAGCGCCCTGTCAAGCTCCATATTTGCGGCAAGATAACAGACAGCCTCTTCAGAAAGGCCAAGCCCGCGCTCTTCATTTATTTTCTGTGCGGCCTCGAAGTTCTGAGCCGCCATATTATTGTGTTCGCAAACATAATCGCCATGGCCCGAGAAAGTCATGAAATAAGCCATAAATCTGTCTTCATCGATAAAATTCTCAACCGCCTGCTGCATCATTTCAAGGTCGGAGGTAATCCAGTCAGAAGTGAAAACCATAGGATTTTCGCCATCCATGAAACGACATGTCTTGATTCCGAGGTTAGCCCATGAGCTTTCACGTTCATAGTAACTGCCAAGATAATTATGGAACCCGAAAGTTTCAGCTTCGGCCTGCTCAAACATTCTGCCTATTCCGAGCAGCATGTTTTTATCACTCGACTGAGGAAAGCTGCCTACTTTTGTGCCATCATCGGCATTGAGACGGCTTACATCAGGCCAAAGACCGGTTACAAAGGCGTATTCGCCATTCGTTGTTGTATTAAGAAAGCTGTTATAATAGTTTTTAAGTACAATACCGTTATTTGCAAGCTTATAAAGAGTCGGTGTAAAGTCCTTATTTACGGCATAATCCGAAAATGACTCCGCACAGATGTAAATCAGGTTATACCCCTCAAACATTCCCGTGAAATCATTTTTCTCTGTGGGTTTAAGCGATGTCACGTACGAGCAAAGATTCTTTATGTCTTCGTTCGGAGCCAGTTCGGCAAGCGCCTCAAAGTCAATGTCATACGCCCATACCTCCGCAGGCTCTGACGGTTCCCGGGGTTCAGCGCCTGTTGCAGGTTCTTCATGAGTGGGGGAATTTTTCGGAATATCAGTTGGATCAGGGGTTATTGTCCCGGTCGGAAAATTATTGATTGTATCAATGATTACATCGATGTCAGTGCCCTCTGCGCCAAGACTATTCGCATAAGGCACACCGTAGTTCTGTCGTCCGTGCCCGCACTCAACCAGCGTTGTTGCAGCAAAGCCAAGCCTCTCCGCCGTTGTATCGGTATCCGAAAAAGGATTTGCATAAGCATAATATACTGAGTTTCTGCTGTCGCCGCCGATTCTCAGGACCAGTAAACCTATCATCCATACGGGAATGACCAGAACAATTGCCAGCAGATGAACAGTAAGATTAAACCTTCTGTTGTTAAGGATATGCTTTAGCGTAAGCAGCAGATAAACAGCAAACGGAACAAACAAAACAAGCAGCGCATACCAGCATTTTGCAAGATCCGACCAAATGTTTCCGCCAAAGTTTTTTATTGCTGCTCCGCCAAACCCAAGTAACGAAACAGACCAAAACGAATCAAATATCGCAAAATATACTACCTGTGAGCAGTAATACACTGTAATAAGGCCAATAAGCACGCTTGATACAATCCCGTTAACCTTTTCGGAAAGAACGCCCGACACGCCTGCAAACAAGAGCGATATAGCAGGTATAAAACAAATAAACCAAAAATTATCAAGACCGTTGATACCCGTTGTAAACAGTTTTGCCACCACTTCCAGTACCAGAATCACAGTTGCATAAACGGCCTGATAACGCAAAACAATCTTTATATTTTCTTTACTGATTTTCTTTTCCATAAAACTTCCCTATTCACTCTGCGCATAGCGCAGAACATCGTTTGCCGAACGTCAAATTTGATTCCAAATGGTCTTCTAATACCTTATCCGAGTATGTTGCCGCTATTTGTCCGAGCGTTTTTCTCCATTATAATCGAGTATATGAACGATTGTAAACCACCATTTTGCATACAATGCTCATCTGAATATTATCCTTCTTGAGAGCCACCGGTTTCCGATGGCCGGGAGGGCTTGCCATTATGAGCAGATTTAATCTAAGCTGAAAAGTAGTGAACTTTTACTGAAGTGACTGAAGTGACTTTTTCGGTTATATGGACAAGTTCAGAACAGATATGCTATAATGCCGGCAATACAATTTTCAGAGCAGTGTCCCGGGTTATCGCTGAAAGAGTAATACAAATAATGGAGGAGACAGCCATGGCGAAAAAAAGGTTAATAACAGCCACGCGGAATAAACTGGCTGAAATTGCCCAACAGAAAGCAGGGTTTTTAATCCCGTACAGCCCTGATGAGTGCATTTCCTGCACTCTTGCAGGGTGCGGAGGCTGGGAAGAGTTTGCAAGAGGCGATAGAAGAATTGGCTGTCACACAGGCCGGGATTTCAAGCCTGAGGCAGGCGATATTGTACTGTTTGACCGTGTTTTTTGCGATGCGGAACATGATCATATCGGTATTGTTGTTCAGGTGTTTCAAGACCATATTGTCTCTGCCGAGGGCAATTATGGCAGCACCAATACGTCTGCTGTGGTTCAGCGTCCCAGAGACGAACATATCAGAGGATACATCCGACTGCCCGACGGATTCAGGTATCGGTGAGCTTCATAAACTCAACATCGTTCATCCTGTGTTTACCGCAGTTCGGGTTGTTGTCATTAGGAATGTTGAAAGTAGCCAATGTTCCGTCCGAACGGCTTTCCGTCTACGTTCCTTTATTCGGATTGATTCTGCCTTGATTTTGTCTGCCCATAATTTTTACCCTCCGATGATGTCATACCATTTTCCCTTTTATAAAGCCAGCTTTTTATCCGTTCAAAAAGAGAGGGCTCTTTTTTCTCGGAAGCTATTTCTTTTTCCTGTTCGGTCTCTTGTGATATGGCAATAGATATTCCGACATCTACCGGATCAATTATTCCGTTGTTATTCCAATCAATCATTTGTTTTGTCAGTTATCCTTTACATTGTAAGGCGTGTGAATTCTGTTCAACAATTCCAGTTCGACTCGCTTATAATCTGTTGTCTGATAGAAATATAGACTGACAGTCTTACCTCTTTCAAAGTGGTTAAGTACAACCTTATTCATTTTGCAGTTTGTGCTTTGTCCACCCACATA
>JAZQNE010000112.1:0-27678 GCA_045627185.1 Lachnospiraceae bacterium | reverse complement strand
GGCAGTTGTTGCGGAAGGTGCGGATGTGGGGGAAGAACCCTCTGTCGGAGTAGGCGCCGGTGTTACATCAGGCGCTTCCGTAGGTGTTACGTCCGGCGCTTCCGTGGGTGTAATATCGGGAGTCTCGGTAGGTGTTACGTCCGGCGCATCCGTAGGTGTTGCCTCCGGAGTGATTGCAGGCGTCGCAACAGGGGTGCTTGTCGGGACAGGTGCGGATGTAGGCTTGAAATCCGGGTCCATCGCCCCACACGCCCTGCATATGCCGTCTGAATCGTAATTATGGGCGGTTTTGGCTATTTTTTTGCCGGTTTCAAGCACCTTGCCACAGTCTGTGCAGACCTTGTCTCCGGTATAGCCTTCACTCTGACAGGTTGCCGTTTTTGCATTCTGAATTGCTGTATGTGTATGCTTGCATTCACTCTTGAGCTTCGGAATAGCTTCCTCCTGAAGGACCTTGCCGCACATTGTACATTCCTTGTGACGATGGCCCTCGTTTTCGGTAGTTGCGGCCTTATCCGTAATCCAGTCGCCTGCGATGTGGTCAATTTTCTTTATTACTGTTGAATTGATATCAGTGATTTCTTTTGTGCACGCACTGTCAGAAAAAAACTTTCCGCACGTTGTGCACTTGTAATATGCAATATGTCCGTCTTTCTGACATGTAGCATCAACCTTTTGAACATATTCTGCAGTATGGTTGCCCTTCTTTGTTGACGAAACAAAGGTTCTGCCCGACGGATCTTTTTCTCCGCATGAGCATGAATAATAATAGGTGTTATACTCTTTACACGATACAAATTCCTTAAGGAATTCCGGGCTTTCGACCTTTTGATTATAAATGTGGATATGCCCCGGAACACCAATGAATATGGTCATGGCTTCCTTGCCGCTGCTCTTAACAACACTCTTTGCTGTTCCGAATGTGGCTTCGGTAAGGTTTTCCATACTGTCATTAACCTTTACGGAACCAAGAACCTTCTGATTTGATGATTTCTGAAGATCGCCATGGAACAGATAAATAGGTGTATCATCTGAAGAAACGTACAGGTTGCCTTTATTAATCAAGTCACCGGTCTCAGCAAAAATACCCGTTCCTTTTCCGTAAACATTAAGAGTGCCGTTATTAATAATATCTCCGTAACTCGTATCAATTCCGTCTGCTTTTACGGTAATCTTCACCGTACATCCGGAATCAAATGTTATGTTGTCAGAAGCGGAAATACCAAAGGAATTTTCATCATTCATCAAAATTGTCAGGGAACCGTTTCCTGTAAAGGTAATACTTCCGTTAGACGCAATTCCGTAGACGGAACTCGTATTTGAAACCTGACCGATATGAAGATAACTGTTGCCCTCAAGAACAACCGTAAGGTCCTCTTCACTGTATATTGCTGCATTGCCGCGGAAAAGGTCATCGGTAATATTGCTGTATTTTTCTATTTCCGCATTATTCAGGGTAAGAACACCTCTATTACGGTCATATACTATCTGATTACCCGGGCCGTTTGTTGTGAACCGTTCACCGTTAATCCATACCTTAGGCGAAATCGACTCTACGGAATTCATGGTAATTGTCAGCACATAAACCTGCTCACCATCCTGATTAATGATTTTTCCGGTTGCTGTGGGGTTTGTTCTTCCCGAAAAGCTCGGGCATTTTGTTGAACTGTCAATCATGCCCGTTACGGGGGATGTAAGGTAAATAACAAGCTGATATTTCTTTCCGCTTACAAATTTGGTTGCTGAAGAAAGAACAGTACCCGAAGCATCACACCATGCAACACTTTTTTTCCTGAGTTCCTGTTTTGTTGACAACGGAAACACATCTAATGAATCTGCAACTTTTTCACCGATTATGGGACTGCTTAAGGAACTCAGTTCAATCGTGTCACAGTGCGCCGAAACGTTGAAGGTGACATATTTATGATATTCCTGCAAATCGGCCTTTTGACCCGATGCGCAGCTTGATGCACCGCTTCCGGTCTTTACGCCGCTGACAGTTGAATAACTTGAAAAGTAAGGATATCCGTCACCCGTGGTATAATATGACGGTTTCCGGGTTAACGCACCGCCCGAACCAAACAGGGTAAGATGACCTTTTGCAATAAACAGTTCATCGGTCTGAATTGCATAAGAAATATAGTTGATGTCGTCAGAACAATCCAGGTTATATTCACCACCGTAAATGTATACATACGGCGATGCGATTCCGACAGCGTTCATAACGTACAGTGATTTATAATCATTGGGCTTGATATATACATCACGAACCTTCAGGTCCATCTGAAGAGATCCGTCTCCGTAAAACTGAAGTCCCGGAGCAGCAATACCAACAACGAAATTGCTTCTCTTAATCTTGATATAACTGGTGCCCTTCAGAACAATCTGAAGCGGAACATCACTGGAAATACCAAGACCGAAATTCCCGACATTCTTCCAACTCGTTATTTCAGCATTGGTAAGGTAAAGGGTATACGGGGTAGTGTTCTTATCAAGCGTAGCGCCGCCGTTACCGCATTTTACGGTTCCTCCGGCGGAAATATCCTGACCGTTAACCCAGACTCCCTTAAGGTCTTCAAAATGCCAGATATCTGATGCATAATTAAAGCTTGCTCCTTTTGCATCTATGCTGTTAATCAGAACACAAAAAAGCAATGCTGCAAATACCAAAAACAGTTTCTTCTTCATAACAACCTCTTGTTTTTCTGCCCAATGGGCAATATCTCATTTTATTATATCTTCTCCTTACGTTTTTTTCAAGATAATGTGCGGATTACGCAGATTATCGGGCGCACATTCCACAAAACAAAAACACATTTTTCGCCCTTCGTTCCCCGACAATACAAAAAAGAATATTTCAAGGATTATATATCACATGAAATACTCTCTTTCATTTTTCAGTAAATGCTGTAAACAACCTGCCTGTTTTATACCTCAGCCAGTGTTGCAAAGAGTTCATCAAGCTTTATGGGCTTTGCAACATGTGCATTCATGCCTGCATTAAGCGATGCCTCCTTGTCCTCCGCAAATGCGTTTGCCGAAAGCGCAATTATTGGAAGTTTGGCATCCGGGTACATCTCTCTGATAGCTTTGGCTGCCTCATAGCCGTTCATAACCGGCATCTGGATGTCCATAAGGACAAAATCATAATAATCCGGGCCTTTTTCTTTAATCTTTTGAACTGCAACGGAACCGTCCTCCGCCTCATCAACCACCATACCCTTGTCAATAAGGATGTCCGCTGCAATCTCGCGATTCAGTTCATTATCCTCAGCCAGGAGAACCTTTTTATTTCTGAAATCAATAAATTCAGCCGTTTCCGGTTTTTTCGCAGTATCCGGACTGCTTCCGTCAGATTGTTCTTCACCATCTTCCGGGTCTCTGAGTTTGAACGGAAGTGTAACAAAGAACGTTGTTCCCTCTCCCAGCTTACTCTTACACTCGATTGTTCCGTTCATCATATCAACAAACGATTTACATACTGCCATTCCAAGGCCGGTGCCCTGGATACCCGTCATAGTAGCTGTATTTTCCCTCGAAAACTGCTCAAATACATGCTTCTGGAATTCTTCGGACATTCCGTAGCCATTGTCTTCGAAGGTGTATTTATACATACCGTATTTGGGATCCGTGCTTGTGATTTCTTCACACTTAACCTTTACGTATCCGCCTTCTCTTGTATACTTAACGGCATTTGAAATGATATTTACGAATATTCTTGCACAGCGTGAGAAATCGCAGAGAATATAACGATTCTTAATTTTTCCGAACTCAAATGTCAGGTTGATATCCTTTGTCTGAGCCATAATCTGCATTGTACTTTCAATGTTTGCAAAGCTGCGGTAAATGTCACCGGCCTTCAGTTCGGTAACGGCTTTACCGGCCTCAATTCTGCTGACTTCAAGTACATTGTTTATCAACGAAAGCAGAAGGTCGCCCGAATTCTGAATTTTTTCAAGGCAGTCAAGGATTTTGGCCTTGTCATCAATATGCTTAATGGCCATATTCGTAAATCCGAGTATGGCATTCATGGGTGTTCTAATATCATGCGACATGTTGAAGAGGAATTCCGTCTTGGCATGGTTTGCGCTGTCTGCCATTATCAGGGCTTCCTGAAGCTGTTGCTGGCTCTTGACCTGCTCTTCAATCTGGTCGGTAATATCGATATGAATTCCAAAAAAGTCACCTTCACCGTTTTCATCCCTGATAATACGACCTGCAGAATGGAACCAGTGATAATTCCCGTTTCTGTCAACCATTCGATATGTTATATCAAACGGTGTATTGCCCGAATGGTCCCTGATTGTAGCAAAAAAGGCCTTTTTAGCATCCTCAAGGTCCTCAGGATGAATAATTCCTATCCACCCCATCAGACTGTTATCAATGTCATTATTAACAATCTGCTTAACCTCATCGGAAAGTTCGGTTGTTATGATTTCATCGTCATTGCTGACCTTGAAAGCCCATTTTCCGGAATGGATAATGTCATGAAGGATATCATTACGTTTCTTTTCTTCTTCAGCAATATCAAGTGCTTCCTTCTGTTCCTTCGCAACAACCTGCAGGAAATATGTAATCTGTGAAATCAGCGACTTGTCATTTTTCTTGAGCGCCGTCACCTTTCTGACTTCCTGATTGCTGCCGTCACCCTCTCTTAAACCGATTACAACAAGTGTCTGATTAAGCACGCGGAGTCTTTTGCCGAAACGCAGAATTTCACCGCCTGTATAGAAGCCTCCAACAGGTGCAATTTCCTGAAGCGGAACCGTTTCCTTCTGAATATCCTCATCGCCCCAGAAAATCCTTCGCGCAGTACACGAAAAAGCCTTAATTACCTGAGGCTTAAATGCAGCAATTTCTGTTGTTTTTTCAAGCAGGCTGCCAAGGATTGTTTTCTTGTCGCCGTAAGAGATGCGCACCATGGATTTTTCGGGAATCTTGGCGAACATCTGCATTGAATCATCAGGCAAAAAGCTCTGCGAGCTTCTGATAAACTCAACGCCGTCTTCCTCAACAATTAACGGGAAAATAAGGTTTGATTTATCCTCCTGTTCAATTCCAAGGTATTTCTCGAAAATTCGTTTGGTCGGCATACCGTCTATTTCGCTGATTACGTTTCCGGAGCTCTTTGTAATCTCCATCTGCCTTCCAAGGCCCTTCCAGCCTATAACATAATTCGCACATGCATGAAGGTTTTTGCCGTAATACAGAACAACAGCCATTCCAAAGGGCGTCATTTCATGCCCTTTTGCTATAACATTCGCATTTTCGCTTTCATTGGGGTAATTAACGCTTGCGCCGCCAAAAATCAGAATATCTTCATCAATTTCGGGAACATTGTTATCAAGGTCAAAAATAACACTGTATGCAATTGACGGAAGCATTTCAACCGCACGAAGATTTTTCTCTGTTTTACAGAACTTCCACAAATCATCAAGCGTCCAGAAATCTGTTCCCTCTTCAAACCAGAGCAGTTTTGTTGTAGTATCTTCATCCTCAAACACATTACATGTAACAGCTATATCATAAGTCAGTTTACCGTTCTGAATACTGCCCGAGGCCTCATTTCCGTAATAGATTGCGTCCGGAAAAATCTCTTCGATGCAGTCTGTCGCATTTTTTAATTTATCGCTTAAGGCAGGAATCCAGGCAATATAAAAGCTCACATTAACATGTGCCATTTTCAGGCATTCCTCACGAATGTCCAAAAGATGTTTTCTGAAGCTCTCTGTGTCTTTATAAACAAACTGAATTGTTCTCATATTATTCCTCCGAATAAGCGCCTTAAGATGATTTTTTGCCATTTAACATCAAATTTTATTATATACATAATTGTGTATAAAATCAAATATTTTTTGAGAAATTGCAAGTTTGTATCCAAATTTGCACTTTTGTGTATCCCAAAATTAAAAATAACACAAAACGTCAGAATAATGATGGTTTTACATAAAACGAAAGCAGACGTGCTGCTTCACGCAACAAGAAGAGCTTTGGTCATCGTTTTTGACCAAAGCTCCTCTTTCTCAGGCTTTTTGAAGCCCCTGTTATTTGATTTTTTTGTTTGTTACCGGCAGTTCATTCCGGTTATTTTACCGTTACTATTCAAGGACATAGCAAGGTTCTTATCTTTGACTTTCTGACTCTGTTTGGGACAATACTTACCGACCGTGGCGTTGCACTTGAAAACTATGGTGAGGATGCCTTAAACGCGAATCAGCACTTTTACTTCTTTTTGCGCTTAGTCAAAACAACCGGAATAACTATGCAGGCAATCAGAAGAACTCCACCCGCAACAAACGGCCATACGGGCAGTTTGTTACCGTTGTCTTCCGGTTCAGGCGAAGGTGTTGGAACTTCCGTCGGTATGGGAGTGGGTGTTCCCCGATTTGGAACAAGAAAGCCGGAACCCGAACCTGCAACTGTTACATTCAGGCTGGCAATGATTGAATTCGAATCAAGGATTTCCCACGATACGATACCGAAATTCGTATTAACCGTTATATTGTCGGCCATATAGTAATCATCTGAAGGAAGTGCAATTTCCGCACTGTTAAAGTAATAGTTAAATCCGCCGCGGTAGCTGCCGTCCCATAAGCCCGAAAGCTCACCCGACTGCCAGTAAACGGAGTATTTGCGGACAATCGAGGCGTCGGTTCCGTATGAAAATCTGACATCAATTTCCATAGGAACATATTCACCGGCCATCGGTTCCGGAAGTTCTATACCAATAGCATTTACTTTATATTTCCACTTTGCATAAAGAGTAATGTCTTCAAAAAGCGGAGCACCTGTAAATTCATACCCCGTACTAAATTCCGGGTTGGTGTACCAACCGCAGAATTCAGCGTTGGGATCGGTCGGATCCTCAGGAAATTCCGGAACAAGACCTTCTTCAACAACGGTATCGGGAATTGCTGTTCCGTTACCGTTCATTACATACGTAATCTTGTGCGTTGTTTTTTCAAGATATTTTGTGTAAACAACTCTAATTGTATTGTTTGATTCCGTAATTTTGACTCCGTCGGCCTCTCCGCTGACGAGAACCTCATAATCGTCAGCAAACGGGATTTCCGATTCCTTATTAATCGAAAACTGGATTTGATAGTAAAATCCGGGAAGGAATTCTTCACCGTCGTACATTGCGGTCCAATTGATATTATCAGATGATTTCTGAATTCTCAAGGTCGAGAAATCCAAAGAAACATCCGGTTTTTCATTTACAATAATTCCCGCAATCTCACTCTTTGCACGGGTATTCAGCCGAGGAATGTTACACTGTACATCCAGTCTGTCGATAATCGGCTCCCAGGCAGCAACAAGTGTAATCGTTCCGCTGTAATTTTGTGTGAAATCAAATAACCTGCCGTCGAAATACCAGCCTGTGAAACGATATCCGAGGCATGTAGGTTTTTCGGGTTCGGGAACGGGAGCATCGTTTTGCAGTTCAAGCATGGGAATCTGCTCTCCGTGTCCGTTCATATCAAACGACAACGTTGAAGGAAAAGAAAAGTTCAAATAATAGTATCCGATTACTCTTTCCCAGTTCTGGTTGTAATCCCAGTTAATTGTGGGATTTGCCTTTTCACCGTTTACCGTTACCGCCGGATAACGGGACAAAATATATTTATTGGTAATCGCCTCAATTTTGATAGGTCCGAAGCGGTAATCGTTTCCGGCTTCAAAAACAGAATCCGGGTCCATCTCGCCCCAGCCTTGCGCCGATTTGGACTGCCAATGTCCATCTTTACCTACAGTTATATGATTGTCGAAATTGGTTGTAACGCTGTAAAGCTTTGAAAGCCGCGCTTTTTGACCCAGCACGGGAACCCTTATTGTAAAGGCCATATCATCCACAACATAATAATAGTTGAGATAAATTGTCCTGTCTGTATTTCCGACGGAATTCTGCTTATATACCTTTTTACCAAACTGAGGGTCCGCATATGTGCCTTCACAGTAGACCTGCATACCGTTGTGGTCAATTATTTCCGTGACTGCCTTGAAACTTTCATAGGCACCTTCTTCAAAAAATCCAATATCCGGTAAACAGTACGTCTCAATTTTTTCATTCCAAAGCGGGATAACATATGTTATTTTAATCGTTCTCTCCCACTTTGCGTAAAGTACTGTGTCTTTCTTCACATTGGTAAGACTTGAGCCTGCTTTTGACTCTTCTGAAAAATCAGGGGAAGTATACCATCCCGTCATTTTCCACCGGGGATCTGTTTCGACAGGTTCCGGAATATTAACTACACTCCAGAAACTGTTGACGGGAATATCCTGAATCTGCTCGCCGTGCCCGTTCATTTCAAAAAAGATGTAATAAGGATGTTCCTGTGTAAAATAGTAATCAAAAGAAACAGTGAGAACATTTTCCCGGATATCCTTGGTTAAACCAACAAAATCATCGTTCTCTTTCACAACAACATTATTGAAACGGTCCGAATCTTTACCGGGAAGGGTTACGGTAATTACGATTTTATAGGTTTCATCGTAATGGAAACGGGCCGGGGTAATTTCTTCACCGTTAAAAAGAAGCTTACAGCTTGTTAATCCCGTTGTTTTCTTTCCGTTGATATTTAGCGAAACGCATTCGTAAAGACTGCGGTTTTGGTCGAATTTACTCATATCGAAAGTTAATTCGGCATCATACTTCTGAATCCATTTTGAATAAAAAGTCGTATCATTATAAACAAATTGAATAGTACCGGCACCCTTTGTAAGATTTTCATCATAGTACCAGCCTTCAAGCACCCAGTTACCGTCAGTCAGATTCTCCGGTAAATAAAAACAGTATTTGCTGACATATTGCAATTCCGGAGCCTGACCGTGTCCTTGCATATCCAAAGTTACAAGAATCGGTAGATAAAACTGCTGACCGGAGAATCTTATGATATCAAAATCAACATCGGTTGTTGCTTTTTCACCGTTCAATGTAACAACAACATCATCCGCAAAAGAATATCCGCCGAAAGCGCTGATCACACCATCATCAAGTTTGTATGTGCTGTCACCCGCAAAATTGTCCGTTACATCAAGCTTGTCAAATCCTTTCGCAGTCGTTCCCAGGAATTTCTCAATATACCAATTTGCCTCCGCCTTTGTTTTACCGGCAACTTCTTCACTGCCGATGTACGCTTTTACGGTTGCAAGCGAGAAATCCGTTTTGCCTTTTTCGGCAGGGTCCGGAAAAGTGATTTTAACTTCAGTAATGACTTTATCCGTTGCTGCATACACTTTCGTGTCACTAAACGGAAGGGCAATCATTACCGCAATGAGAGCAATCGCTCCCATAAGCATTTTTTTAAGTATATTTTTCATACTTACCTCCGATTAATTATATTAATCTTTTCAAAACTCGAAAACATGTAGTCTGAAGAAAACTTCAACAAACAAAATAAATATACCACAAAATGTATCCAAAGTCAAATCTGCGAAGTAAAAAAAAGCTCATTATAATTAGTTCTTATAAAAAAAAGACTATCTTAAAAAGATAATCTTTTCTCTGATTTGTTTGTCGTAAGGTGGTACGGAACCCGATACGGCACACACAAATATAGACCTGTCATTATGGGTTAATCATTACGTTTGTTTGACTTTTTTTTATAAACAAAAACAAACACAGCCACCAAAACCGCTGCAAAAAGAAAGCCCGCTAATATTCCGATAAAGACATAACGCAGTGCGCCCGAATTCGAAGTGGTTCCATCAGGAGCCCCCGGTGTCGTCGTCAGATTCAACGCCGGTTCGGATGTGGGCACAGGTGTTGGCGTAGCCGTAGGCGCTGTAACATCCGTTGGTGCAGGCTCAGACGCAGATGTAGGCTTTGCCGTGGATGTGGGCTCAGGCATTGATGTGAGCGTAGGCGAAAGTTCCGGAGTTGGCGTTAATGTTTGTGTTGGCGTAGCCGTAAGTGAAGAAGCCGGTGTTGGCGTAGCCGTAAGTGAAGAAGTCGGGGCTGGCGTAGCCGTAAGTGAAGAAGTCGGGGCTGATGTAATTGTTGGTATAGGCGTAGATGAAGGTGCAGCCGTACCTGTGGGCGCAGGCGTAGGAGTTGAATTTCCTTCAATTTTCTCCCATTTGGCATACAGTATGGTGTCGGAATTAATTGCTTTGTTAAAGGAAAATCCTACCTTACATGACGCATCCGAACACCAGCCTAAAAAAATCCAGCCACTCTCTTCCGGAGTAGGAGGCATGGTCGCCTTATTTCCTTTAACCACTGTCTGAGAATCAATCTTCTTGCCATGTCCGTTTAACTCAAAGGATACGGTATATTTTTCTTCCTGCAAATAGTAATCGAGCGTAAATACTACACGCTTCAAATTTGTGTATGAATACACGGCCGGCTTACCGTTGACGGTACATTCGACTTCCTTGCTCAGAATATAACCGTCTTTCGGTTCGAATGCGATATGTAACGTATAAGTTTTACCGCTCTCGTATATATAAGAACTGCTCAGGGAATTATCAGATCCGCTTTCTGTCCAATAGAAGTTTTTAAAATCCACTCCGTAACAATCACTGTGTGTTTTGGACGGATGCTGTCCAACGGCAGGAAACGTTACGTTTATAAGCGAAACGCGATCTATTACATCTTTGCTCGTAGGGCATACATAATCGTAACGAATTATAATACTATCATTTCCTCCCCATTCATACTCTATCGGTTCCCCGTTAAAAGTAACCCTTATATCATCCGCAAAATAATAAGAACCATACGCAATAAGCTGTATGTGATAGCAATATTCATGCAATCCT
Organism: Lachnospiraceae bacterium; assembly: GCA_045627185.1. Lineage (GTDB taxonomy): Bacteria > Bacillota > Clostridia > Lachnospirales > Lachnospiraceae > SZUA-448. Next base: position 16,917 of record JAZQNE010000112.1, on the reverse strand, counting down.
ACAAATGTTTCTCCGCTTCTCATATCAGCTAAGCCGTATGAATACGGAACTTTCCATCCGTAACTGCCGATAGGCTTAATGTTATATACAACATCGCGACCAGAATATACAACACTGTTATAAGAATTATTCGGCAAGCCACCTTCAACAGGAATCTCAATATTATAAAGATCGATTTTGTGTATCGGACTCGGGCAGATAAACTTCGTTTCTACATAATAGCAATCCGCTCCCGGAAGCCATTCAGGGGATGTACATCCTTCACGTTTCAAATCTTTAGCGAAGTAATAATTGGAATTAAGGTCAAAATATATTCTCCATGTATACACTAAACCGGGCTTAAAATCAGCATAACCGCATTCATGTCCGTCCGGATCATACCAACAAGGTGGATTATTTTCATTCACTTTCACACCGCCAACGTCAGTGGTAAAATAATATACAGGATATCCTTCAGGCGTTTTTGCCGATTCAACGATTTTAACTACACTTATTGCCTGAGCGGCCTTTACAGAAATATGAGGTAATAACAAGCCCCATACAAACATGCTCAAAAGCAGCAGCAACACACGATTTGCAATATATTCTTTATGTGAATTTTTCTCCATACACGCACCACCGTTCATTAAGTGAAAATACTAAATAACATAAATATTATTAGTTTTTTAATTTTATTATTATCCCGTTTCTGTGTCAAGATTTAGCACAAAATAAACTATAATGCCTAAAATGAAGTGGAAGGAGTTTTATGAGTAATCTCATTCCCGAAAACCAGAAGCACCTCTCTCTGTTTTTTCCTATATTCTGTTGTTTTTTGCAGGATTATTCCTCTTCTTTCTTTTTTACTATCTCATTAGCTTCCCCTGCGGCTGCAACCATCAAAAGATCGTCATCTGACATCTCTGCCGAGTAACGGGATTCTGTCTCCTGAATAAGTGCCTCAAGACGGGGATTTTTTTCAAAACGCTGATAGTCAAAAAGCTTCTTTAATTTCTTTTCCATAAATAAAAGCCTCCATTTCAATTTAATAAAAAACAGTTTTTGTACCTCTCATTTATTTATACGAATGAAAAGGCATTTAGCTACTAATCTGCCATATATTTTTTCAGATCGCCAAGTGCTTTATTCTGCAAAACCTTGACATAGGCATACGAAATGCCCATTTTTTCAGCAATTTCCTTCAATGTTTTGCCCGAATAATACCTGAGGATGATGATGTCGCGCTCACGCTCGTCAAGTCTTTCAAGAGCATCGGCAAGGGTGTCCAGCATTTCTTCATTGCAGATATCGTCCTCGAAAGAAGACTCATCCGAAAGAGTCTCAGGAACCTCCTCAAATACTTTTCTGGTACGATAATAATCCGTCAGTTTGTTTTTGGTAATTGTAAATATCCATGTCGAAATAGAAGCCTTTGTTTCATCAAAACTGTCTATTTTCTCAAATACCTTCATGAAAACATCAGCCGCAAGATCTTCTGCGTCCTGAAGACGGTTAATCTGCGAATTAATGTATCCTAGAACCTTCTTGTGATAATTGCGGTAGATTTCCTCTTTTTCTGCATTTGTTACGTTCATGTTTCAAGCCTCTTTCCCTTCGCATATTTCTTAATCGGTTATTGTCAGAATATCTGAAAAGCCGGTAATATCAAACACATCCCGCACGGATTCGGAAACGCCTGTCAGACGCATCTCACCCTGCCTGTTCATTGCCTTCTGGGCAGAAAGCAGAACGCGCAGTCCTGCCGAAGAAATATATTCCAGCTTTTCAAAATCAAGTACAAGCTCCGTAATTTTGTCAAGCGATCCGTTAAGCTCCGTTTCAAGCAGCGGGGAAGTTATTGTGTCGAGCCTGCCCTCCAGACTGAGTTTCAGCGATGTTCCATTTTGATTCTTTGTAATCGTCATCTTTTTTCTCCATTTCATTCATCTGTTTCTGCTAAAAAAGTTTGCATATCGTCAAAACATTTTTTCCGTTCTCGTACGTGTATTTTACATCGTCCATTGTTTTTCTGACCATGTAAATGCCAAGTCCGCCTATATCACGTTCTTCAGCGGAAAGTGTAACATCCGGCTCCGCTGCCATTATGGGATTATAAGGAATGCCCTCATCCGCAAAGCGGACAAACACAGCGTGCGGTTCAGCCTGCTCAAAAACCTCAACGGTCACGGGTCCTGCGCCTCCGGGATATCCGTAGCGGACTATATTGCTGAATATTTCGTCAATCGCAATATTGACCTGGGTAACCGCCTTTACGGGGCACCCCATTTGTTCCATCTCACGCTCGGCAAAATCAGTAACTGAAGCAATGTCCTGAAGTTTTGCCATATCAAAATGAATTGAAGGTACCTTCGGACTTCCGACATACTGAAAAGCAAGCATGGTGATGTCATCAAACTGAAGTGCCGTGCCGGCAAATGCATCCACATCTGATTTCACGCGCCTGCAAAGTTCCTGCATGTCCGCAAATTCGGCACGGTTCAGGGTATCACAGAGTCTGTCGTTTCCAAACAGTTCACCGGCCTCATTCATGGCCTCCGTAACGCCGTCCGTGTACAAATAAAGGATGTCGCCCGGCTCAAGCTGCAGCTCACGGGTACTGTACTGCACCCCTTCAAGACCGGCCATCACAAATCCCGGCTTGGTCTTTACAAATTCGAAGGGCCCGCTGCCATGGCGTACAAGCGGCGGATTATGACCGGCATTCACATACCGGACAAGACCCGTTGAAAGATTTATGCTGCCCTGCCATGCGGTTACGAACATGCCTGCATCGTTGCCCTCACACAGCTTCTCATTTCCGTGCGTAAAGACATCGGACAGATTCATTTCTGCTTCCGTAAGGCTTTTCAGCTCGGTTTTGGCACGCATCATGAACATTGCCGCAGGAATTCCCTTGCCGGAAACATCAGCAATAAGGACATTCAGATTATCATTTCCGGTCAGATAAAAATCATAGAAATCACCGCCAACTTCCTTTGCAGGATCCATGGATGCGAAAATATCTATATCCTTTCGTTTCGGAAAAGCAGGGAAAATGCCGGGAAGCGCCGACCGCTGAATATTCTTGGCAACCTCAAGTTCCCTGTCAACCCTGCCCGCAGCTTCTTCAATATACTGCTTCAGGGTATCAACTGTCATATTTATATCATCGGAAAGGCAGGTGAATTCATCGTTACTGCGAACATTCACAACCTCATTCAGATTGCCGTCCGTAATCTTTTCAAGAGATGCGTTGACCTGCTTTATTCTGTCAACAACCACATGCCTTATCAGCTGATAAATCAGGCCGAACAGCACGGAAAATACAATGACTTCCATGAAGCTGTTGACGTAGAGTGCCACATCACGCGTATAAAGAACTTCACTTTCGGGAAGAACCGAAACAATGTAGTATCCTTCAACCGCACGGTAACGTATCCTGCAATTCTGTTTTTCAAGAACTGCGGCAAAGGTGACATCAGCCTCGGGAAGGTCCGCAGCATCCGCATCCTCGCGAATTGTAAGCGTTTTAAGACTTTCCGGGGCGCTGATAACATTGTACCGCTCGTCAATAATCAGAATATATCCGGTTTCGCCCACGTGACGGTTTTTCGTAATTCCAACAATAATAGAATCAATATCGTGCTGTGACCATTCAGGCGAAAGGGCGGCTTTTCCGGCATCCCTTATGTCCGCCTCCGTTTCATCAAGTGCCATGGTGAGCAGTTTGTCAGCCTGAACGGAAGCCATGCGATCCTGCAGTCTGAATACAAAATACGATGTGGCCGCAAAAGCCGTAATAATCGCAACAAGAAGCCATTTCTGGATTGTCTGGGAAATACGCGCCTGCTTCTTTTTACTTCCAAAGAAGCGGTCCTTTCCGCCCGAAAGAAGCGAAAGAATCATTGCCGAAAGCATTACGGAAAGACCGTTTGCAGCAATCATCGGAATAGCGCAGATACGGATGATTTCCATGGCTTCATAGGGCGCATCCATATTTGTCAGGAAAACCATTGTCAGGTGAACCACTTCCATAACAATTCCGATTGCTCCGGAAATCAGCCAGCCGGGCTTTTTGCGTTCAAACATGAACTTTCTGAGCGTTGCTGCGTAAATGCCGGCCAGAATGGTTGAAACGCTGCAGGCGACCCGTGTAAAGGAGCCAACGCCCCAGGCAACGGCAATCCAGCGCTCCACACCGCCTATAAGACCCGCAATAAGACCCGCAGGCTCGCCAAAAAACAGGCCTGCCGTAATTACAGCGGCATCCCTGCAATTTAGCACGGCGCCTTCAACGGGAATGCTCCATTCCGTTCCCACAACGGCAATCGCACCGAATAAAACGCCCAATATTACCTGCTTTACCCATTTTTTCATCTTCCCAAAAACCGTTTTTTCGTCCAGGAGATAAACAATTGCAGAGAGAACAACGGGCATCAGGGCTACAATTCCAAGCTTGGTATATGAGTTCATCTGCGTCCTTTCTTATTCGCCTGCATCAATGTCAAGACGCTGGCGTTCCACAAGCTTCGCAAAATATCCGTTCTTTTTAATCAGCTCGTCATATTTACCTTCTTCAACAATTTTACCGCCATCAAGGTAAATAATGCGGTCTGCGTGCTGAATGGTAGAAAGTCTGTGTGCTATTACAATTCTGGTGCACCCGAGGGAATCAATCGCATCGGATACTTTCTTCTGCGTAATGTTGTCAAGAGCACTTGTGGCCTCATCAAACATCAGTATTCCGGGCTTTGCGGCAACGGCTCTTGCTATCATCAGGCGCTGTTTCTGACCGCCCGAAATTCCGCCCTGGCCCTCACCTATAATAGTGCTCATTCCCATAGGCATTGAGCGGATATCGTCAGCAACCGACGCTATTTCCGCCGCCTCCCATGCGCGTTCGAGACCAATCTGGGGTGAGGTTATAACGATGTTTGAATAAATATCGCCAAGGAACAGTTTCCCGTCCTGCATAACAACACCGATTTTTCTTCGAAGTGATTCGAGGTCTATTTTGGTAATGTCTTTTTTGTCATAAGAGATGATACCCCTCTGCGGAGTTTCAAATCCGAGCAGCAGCCTCATCAGCGTACTCTTGCCGCAGCCGGTGGGACCCACAATTGCAAGATATTCGCCGGAGCTGATTTTAAGCGAAAGGTCATCAATAACGTTCGGCATGGATTCATCATAACGGAAGGATACGTGCGCGAGTTCAATTCCGCCGCGAAGCTCGGTAATCATCTCTTTTCCGTCATGTGCTTCAGGCTCAGCCTCCATAATCGGACGGGCCATTTCAAGTGTCGGCCTGATATTTGCTACCGTTACGGCAATTGATACAACCGACATGAATGCCGATGAAACCATTCCGTAGGCTGTATTGAACGCATAATAATCAGCAACGGAAATATGGTTTTTCACGGCTGTTGCATAGAGAATCACAGTTCCCGCAAGTGACAGGGCAAGGCTCAGTGTTCCGCTGAGTTTCAGGAATGCGGGCGGGTTGTATTCAAGCTGTGCCTCCAGGGCATATTGTCTTGCCCAGCGTGAAAACATACGTTTTTCTGCGCCCGCAAGCTTGATTTTCTGAATTCCCGTAATTGTAGAATACGTTAAACCGCTTGTTTTTGCGGAGTTTTCCATCTTTTCGCGTGTTACCCTTATCTGCGCAAAGGTTGTCACAAGAGACAGCGCAAGCGTTGCAGCTGTAATCAGCAATGACGGCACAACAAGAGACGGTGCGAAAACAAATATCTGCCCGATATAAATCATCGAAAACAGTGAGGTCAGTCCCGTCATTCCTATGGTATTAAACATGGTTGAGCATAATGACTGGATATACGATGCACGCTTTGAGAGGTCACCGGACGAATATTTTTTGAAAAATGCGGGCGGAAGGCTCATTACACGGTTCATAACCGCTGCCTGCACCGCAATTTTCTGCTTGATTTCGATACGTGAATTGATTAGGCTTCTAAATGTATCAAAGCAAAGCCTGCTGACTGAAAAGCACACCATAAATACAGCAAGCGAAACAAGCACCTGAAGATTTCCCGAATCAATGACATCACTGAACAGCCATTTTGTAAACAACGGCGACAAAAGACCAAGGGCTGCGGAAGCACCCATAAGTATAAGATAAAGCAGAATGTCCGATGCATTAAGCTGCTTTGTCATAAACTTCAGAAGGTCGGTAACCGTCAGCGCTTTTTGAGGAAGCGGCTCATAAAAACATACAGCCTCATTATCAATAAGCTTTTCGGTTTTGCGGTTCAGCTTCATCTGCTTTCCGGTCTTTATGTTAATCAGTCTGTACCCCGAAAGTCTGCCAGGAATCAGCGCTACGGCCGAGCCATCCTCCCTGAGGGTACCAAGCATTGCACCTACCGCATGATGATACCAGCCTCTGTCAAGCGTAACCGAACGATATTTGATTCCATACGGCCTCATACGGTATTCAAGCTGCTCATGAAGCGTCTCAACACCTTTGGGAAGCGGGTCTGTTTTTATTTTGCAATGATAATATTTTAGGATTTCATCTATGGCAGAACCGGCAATTTCATGCTGACTGAGCGCTTCGCGCAGACGGTTTCCCATAACGGCATTTGCAATTGAATCTATTGCGTCCGCAAAATCCGCATTGTCTGAGTCTTCGCGGGAACGTAACTGTTCTTCAAACCAGTTCATTTTAATCTCCTCTCCGTCTTTTTCGGTCAGTCCGATATCAGAAAACAACTTTCGGATATTATTCGGCGGTTACAAGCTCGCTGTAAATCCTGCAGTTTTCCATCAGTTCCTTATGTGTTCCGCACGCCTTGATATCACCCTGTTCCATAACAATGATTTTATCGCAGGAACGGATTGTGGAAAGCCTGTGTGCAATCACTATGCAGGTGATTCCACGGTCACGGATTGCCTTTACAACCTCATATTCCGTCTTTGCATCCAGTGCACTTGTTGCTTCGTCAAGAATAATAACCGTCGGATCCTGAGCCAGTGCACGTGCAATTTCAATACGCTGCCTCTGACCGCCGGAAAAGTCCTTTCCGCCTTCAATCAGTTTATGTCGGTAGCCGTTCGGACGCGCCATAATATCCTCATGAATCTGCGCATCACGTGCGGCAAGTATCATCTCAAAATCTTCAATACTGTCGTCCCACATCTTAATGTTGTTCGCAATTGTATCCTCAAACAGTATAACTTCCTGGTCAACAACCGCAAGTGAACCTCTGAACACGCTTTTCGGAATCCGGTTCATGGGCTTTCCGTCAAACAGGATTTCTCCGCTCCACGGCTTGTAAAGGCCGGAAATCAGCTTGGACATGGTGGATTTTCCGCATCCCGATGCTCCGACAATTGCCACACTCTGCCCGGGTTCGATGCTCATGCTGAAGTCTTTAATCAGTTCCTCAGCAAGCGGAGAATAGCCGAAAACAACGTTCTTAAGTTCAATTTTACCCGAAAGCTTCTGCATCTGCTCAGCTGTGCCGCTTTCATCAAAAACAACATCCTCCGGATATTCCATTACATCGTCCACACGCTCCATTTCGGTGCGCATTTCCTGCAAAGTCTGACCTGCGGATACAAGCGTCATTGCAGGTGCCATAAACGATGACAAAAAGCCCTGGAAGGCCATAATCATACCAACAGTGAACTTGCCCTGCATGGTAAGCCACACACCCAGAAACAGAACAGCGTTATTTGCAAGAGTCGAAACGAACTGCGGAATCATTCCCAGATACCGGTTCAGCTTCAGGAACTTAACCGACTGTGTGTTTACGCTTGCCTGATATCCTGACCATTTCTTGAAATAACCGTTTTCTGCGCCGGATGCTTTGATTGTTTCAATCATTTCGATTCCGGCAACGGTTGCAGCCGAAAGCTTGGCGCTGTCACGCATGGATACACGGGTGATGTTGATGCGTTTTTTCGAAATAAGGCGTGAAACAACGGCATTTACCGCAAGCGTGGTCAACCCGACAATTGTAAGTATCACACTGTACCGAATCATTACAACCAGGTAAAATACCATCATTACCGAGTTCAAAAGAAGCGGGGCAAATGTCCCTATCAGGGTATTTGCGATAGAAGCATTGGAACTCTGACGTCCCTGAATATCTCCCGCCATACGCTGAGAGAAAAACCTCATGGGCATTCTCAGCACCTTCCACATATAGGAGGCATTGCCGACAGCAGCCATTTTACCGCTTATACGCAGTGAATATATAGCCTGAATGGCGGACATTACTATCTCTATCAGGTTAAATGTCCCAAGGAACAGCAGGAACGGAGTTGTCCAGGAAAGGTCTCTGCCTGTCAGCAGATGATCAAGGAAAACACGCGAAAACGCGGGCTTAATCAAGCCTGTCAGTGCTGCAATAATTCCCGTAAGAACAGTGAATGTAACAGCAATTCCCGTTCCCTTAAGTCTCTTTTTTGCAAAAGCAAACATGCTTTTCGGTTTTCCGGAGGGCACAAAATCTTCTCCGGGCTCAAACTGCAGACAGATGCCGGTGAAGGATTCATCGAAGGTTTCCATTGAAACGGCATAATTGCCCTTCGCAGGATCGTTAAGATATGCCTTGCCTCCCCTGAAGCCGTCAAGTACGACAAAATGGTTGAAGTTCCAGTGAATAATGCATGGAAATCTTCCCTGTTTTTTCAGGGCATCGGGCTCATAACGGAAACCCTTTGCGGTAAATCCGTAAAAGCGTGCAGCTTTAACTATATTCTTTGCATTTGAGCCGTCTCTTGACACGCCGCAGTCCTCACGCACCTGCTCAAGCGGCAGCCATTTGCCGTAATAGGCTGCAATCATGCAAAGACACGCGGCCCCGCATTCAAGTGCTTCCAGCTGCATTACAACAGGAACCTTTGCAACGCCCTTTGCAATTGGTTTTTTTATTTTATCTGCCATAAACAACCTCAATTAAAGACAAATGATATCGGTTTAATGCTTTCTGTTACAATTTTTCCGTCATATATTCCGTCCGGAACCTGTGCGTCTGTCTTAAGCAGGCACGAATATCCGACATTTTCCTTTTGTCCTATTTCGCTGACGGTTGCCTCAAACCCATCGAACTTCACGGTCATTCCTACTTTTACGGAACCGATTTCCGAGTCATCAATGTAGCATACAAGGGTTCCTTTTTCAGCACGCACGTTCGAATCTACCGTCCTGTCAATATGCCCGAAAATCCCCCAGATGCATGCTCCGACCAGCAAAATAATGGCGCTTGCAATCAAAAGCCATACTCCCGGATTTGATACCCGTATGTATTCGTCAAGGCTTTCGGGTGACTTTATTCTGTCCAGGCTTTTTTTTCTGAAAAGTTCTTCTTTCATGCCGATTTTCTCCCTAGTGTTTTTCTTGAAAACATATTATATCAAGATAATTATAAATATTCTGCATATAAACATCAAGCAAATTGTAAACCGCATCGGCAAATGCCAATACTTCCGACCCGGTATCACAAAATCCGCATATGCCAAAAAGGCCCGCCGGACTTACCGACAGGCCTTTTGGCTGAAATATTAGGGATGGATCTAATATTTTCACTTTATTTGTTGAGAGAATCAAGCGGATTATAAACGGTTCCTGAAACTGTCAGTGCAGCAGGTTCTGTTGCAATCCGAATCATGGTGTATATGTCAGAACGTTCTGCATCGTAATATACTCTTGGAGTAATATCATGGGCTGTTGCCCGTCCTTCAGGCCAGATAGCTTCCCGTATGCAGTCATAATCTTTGCCCTGCTTAAATACATGCAGCATTGCAAGTGTAGCATATTCGTTAAGCGTCGCGGTGGTTGTATCAATATAGTCACCGACAATTTTTTTAGACAGGAAGTGGTTGGCCGAACGCGCAAGCACTTCTCCGAAGGTCTGTCCTTTAACGTTTCCGTAATTTCCATATGTTACGACAATTGATTTATCGCTTTCATCAAACCCCACGGGTGTCGGGTTCCAGGCCGCCAGATATTTGTCGGTATCTGCAACCGACCCGGCTGTTTTAAGGTAAAGCTTAAGGAAATCAAGGTACGAAGTTGATTGTTTTGCCAAAAAGAGCATGTTCAGAACAAGTGCATCATTTTTTGAAAGCATATTGGCGGTTATGTCACCATCATACTTTACTCGGGCTTTAAGTGAGGTACCTTCTTCTCTCGCAGTTGTTTCATAACTGTAAGAACTGTATGTCATGGTTACTATAATGGGAAGTATATCAACTCTGCTTCCGACAACGTAACAGTAGTCATCATATCCGGTCAGTCCGTTCTGAAGTGCTCCGTTAATGGTTTCAACGGTTTTGCACCACTTTGAACCGATTACGTTTACATCGCTTGCGGTGTCATTAGGATCCTTTGTAGTCTTGTCTGATTTACCTGCCACATCAAGTGCGAACACTGCGTATTCACAAGTTTCAGCCATCATGTTTGTACAGAAGGAACGGTAATCGTCCTTGATTTCGCCTTCAAAGCAGGCTGTAAGGTACATTGACTGAAGGAATGCATCAATACCGGTTCCACGTTTTCCGATCAGGTTTGTACAGTAATTCTTAAATCCTACAATTACCTCGCGGACGAATGTCGGGTTTTCATTGATTTTAATTACGCTGATACGGTAAAGGAGCTCATCATTTGCAAGTGCACAAATACGGTTGAGAAGTTCTTCTTTTTTGCTGTCATCAAGTGCTGACCAGCCTGCTGCCGTTAATTCGGGGAAGTTTCCGGTTTCAATTACTGCTGCAATTTTAGAAGAGTCATTACTTTCAAGTGCATTCTCAAGATTAACTCTGATTGCAGTTGCAAGCAGGTCACTGTATGTATCGATTGTCCAGTTTTTCATTGTTTCCGGAAGGCAGCCGGCTTTCAGAATAACATAAGGATATCCGGCTGCGTCCTTGGGGATTTCATTCTCACGCGTGAAAACAAGCTCTCCTGTCTGAGGATCAATAATCAGGATAATCTGTGTATTGTCAATGTCATATGAATTACGTGCAGTTTCTGTCTTGTTTTTGCACCATTCCTCAATTCCGTCACGGATAAGCCAGTTATATCTGTCGAGCAGGTCTTCCATTCCATTTTCAATGTATGTCTGTTCGAAAGCTGTCCACTCGCCGTAAAGCATTTCGGATCTGCTTGAAAGCTCTCTGAACTCGCTTTCTGCGCGGAACTGGTTAAGATTTTCAGAAACCTTGTGAACAGCTGCATTTACATTATCCAATTTGTTTGATACCGCAATGAGTTCTTCATGCATTTGCCGGATTTCATCGTACATTTTTAATGTCAGTGATGCATCACCCTTGCCGCCAAATCCAAGGAAATTAAGAATCGTGCTTGTAAAACCGATGCCCTTTGAAATTCTTCCAAGGAACTCATTCAGGCCCTTTCCGTAAGCGCCCATCTTGTCAATGCCAAGTGCCTGCATTGCCTGCTGTGTCAGGTCAACGGCCTTCTTCGCGTAATCCGCGTAGCTCATTATGATACCGTTTTCGCCACACTCATTATATACTCTGTAAATCTCACTTTCTGCTATGATTTTTTCACCATTGTCTGTTGTCTTTACAGCTTTGATCTGATATGCATCATGCATTCCATATCCAAAACCGTTCTGATTATCTTCACTGAAAATGCCGCTCTTATATGAATAAGTTTTGCAATTATCAGCTTTGATGTCGGCAACTTCGACATCTGCGATTGTCTCTCCGAGTTCACCTCTGTAAATTCGGTAGGAGTCAGCACCTTTTACGCTCTTCCACTCAAAGCAGGCACCTTCCACAATGTCCAGTTTGTAATCTGTTACCTTGATTTCTTTTGTTGTTTTCTTTCCGGTACATCCGACAAGTTCTAATGCCATTATTACTGTCATCAGGATTGCGATTAATCTTTTTTTCATTATTTCCATCCTCTCTTTTCTGTTATTTGCTGAGCATTGGAGTGCTTTCTGAATATATATATGAATCAAAATAAAAAACTTCTTTATTTTGGATTATTTTAGTAGGGTACGCGCTGCCGTTCTGTAATTTGAAATTACAATTTGTTGGGGTGCCGGCAGCGCGTTGATGGGGAGATATTTTTGCTTTTGGTCACGTTTTTTGAAAGACCTTATTTTATTCGTTTCTATTTGTTTACCACCACATAATGCAGTCTCCTTTCTTTGTAATTTTCTTACGTTTTTTATTTGTTGTTTTGTTTCTTACACTTCTTTATACGAACCAAAAAAACAGGTGGCTACAATTTTTTTAAAATTTTTTTTTTTAGATTCAAAACCTTTTATACACCAAGGCATAAAAAAAGCCCTCCCTGCCGTGTTATCCGGCCGGGAGGTACAGGATTGGAAATATCATAGAAATTCGGTTCACTCTTTTCTCTTTGCTTTCTTCCTCTGTTTATCCTCGTACATGCGTTGATCCGCAAGTTCCATGATATCGGGGATTGTAATTACATCATTTTCACCGTAAATTGCATAGCCGCCGCTTACGGAAAGCAGGTAAGGAAGCTTCTCTTCTTTATTGAAAGCGTCAAAGCACGCATCAATTTCCGAACAGATATTACGGACTTTTTCCTCATCGTTTGTATCATGGATCAGAACGAACTCATCGCCGCCGTAGCGGAATGCCGACGATTCATTTTGGGAAGCAACATTCTTCAGCACGGACGCAATTATTTCAAGCGCATGATCGCCTTCACTGTGTCCGTAGGTGTCATTAATTTGCTTAAAGAAGTTGACATCGAAAATAAGATAGCTCCAGTTGCTGTTCTCTTTTATTTTTGCATCGATGGTTTTCAGCATGTGACGTCTGTTTGAAAGATGCGTCAGCTCATCGCTGTAAATGATTGAACTCTGTGAGCCCTGATAAATGTAAAGAAGAACCATTGTATGGCCCATAAGACCAAGGTAGGGAATCCATGTGAACAGATAAAGAAGCGACGAAATCAAAATAATACTTGTAGCGAAAATCAGCTTTCCATAACCTTCCTTGTGAGCAAACTGGTTCTTATCGGAGATTTTCATGATCAGCAGAATCAAAAGTAAGAAATAAAGAAGAATGCACCCGTAACTTTGCACATCATCAAGAGGACCGTATTTTGCGGTCGAATCCTCAAAATAAATGAAAAGCTTTGAATTCATAAAGGCGATACGCGCCGTAATCGCAACAAATACAAAGAAATAGCCGGTTCGGATGATTCTCATCAAAAGAGGCGAAGGATTATGACTTTTGGCAAGACAGTATTCGCACCAGATAATCGCTATAAGAAGCATAATCGTGTAGGCTACGACCAAAAGCCAGGTCTGTATTTTGGGGCTCGCTCCGAAAATATCGTACATGAACAATCCTGACAATATTTCCACAGCCAGAAGAAGAATGGTCGCTATTGCATATGTTTTCAAAAGAAAATGCTGCAATCGTGTCATTCCGTTTCTTCCGATGGTAACAAAAACGAAAATACATAAAATCAGGCACAACAACGGTGTCTGAAATGCCATTGAAAATGCAAGTTTGTAAAATTGATTCATCGTTTTCCTCCATCATTTCCGCTCTGCGCCTCAATTACGTCAAGAAGGTCGTCAAGGCTGCGTTCGTATTCCTGTGTTTCCTCATCGTATTGAATCAGGATGTTTATAATAATCTGCCCAATCCAGTCGGCAATCAGCAAGCCGATAAAACAGAAAGCAAAACCGGGGATTGAAAACTCTTCCATTCCCGAAACTTCATGCGGAACAATAAACAGAAACAGAATACACATAAGCTGCAGTGCAACCAATGCCCTAAAACACGATTTGTCAAGAAAAGTGATTGTTGTAAGCCAAAGAACTCCGAATTCCAGAAGCAGCATATACGATGCATGCATATATATCTGTCCGAGTGTCGCCAAAATACAGGCCGACATGATATACAGCATTTTGTAAGCCATGGAATGTCGCAAATCCGACAGGCGGATTGCAATCATAACAGCTGAAGTAACGCCCCAGAAAAACAGCATCGCAATTGCAATTGTATTGAAGCCGGGAGCAAGTACAAACATACCGATCAGGAGCATAAGTCCGTAGGCAATATATACAAATATCGATAAAACCTGTCCTTTATTTGTAATGTCATTCATTTAACCTCAACTCCTTTCGGTACGACAAACGGCAATCCTCCGTTAACGATTTCAGCAGTCCAGTCACGCTGGAATTCCTGAAGTTCACCGTCATAGTCAAATCTTAAGGTTGTACCGTCATGTTTTCTTACCGTAATTGAAGTGGCATAGCCGTCAAATCTGATAAGTTCGGGTTTCCCGAGTTGTTTTTTTGTATGTTTCAAAAGTGTTGCAATCATTTTTCCGAATCCGACATGCTTGTAAATTACAACGCGTGCCTTTCCGTCGGTAATGACAGGATTAGTATCAAACCAGAGTTTTCCGCCAATTACGGCTCCGTTTCCGAAGAACAGTTCCGATGACCGCTCAATGATTTTGTTCTCACCGTCAATTTCAATTTCCAGTTCTTTGGGTTTTGAAAAAAGAATTCCGTATATAAAGCCAAGCGTGTAAGGAACAAGCTTGCCCAATACACTTGTATCTCTGAATTCCTCCATACGTCTGACCTGTTCGGAATCAAGACCGATTGAGAATGTATTGAGGCAGTTGCCGTGATTTGTCTTAATATAATCGATATTTACCGCTTCGCCGTTAATAAGTTCATCGATATCGCCGAATCTGCTTTCATCGTTTCCGAACACTTTAAGGAAATCGTTGGTGAACCCCTTCGGATAAAATGCAAACTCAAGATTGCTGAAATCTTCTATGCCGTATATCGCATTGCTTATTGTCCCAGACCCGCCGCAGCAGTAAACCCTTATTTTTTTGGAGCCGAAAAGCCTGAGAATCTCTTTCATAAGATTACGCTCATCACGTGCTTTGCGGGTATGGAAAATGTAATATTCAAGATCGCTGTGTTCGGCCGCAAGGTGTCTTCTGAGCCCCGCTGAAAACCTGTTGTTACCGGCATGTGAATTGATAATAAAAATATGAACCATGATTTCCTCCGAACAATAGATGAAATTTGCAAAAAGCGAAATTTAACACATCATATTGTGTATCGGCAAATCATGGTTCATACATTATGATATTATTTATTATTTATTCTTAATGTAATAGCCGATGAAGCCCATGGGAAGGCAAATAGCAGTCCAAATAAACCAGAGCTTGTAGTAATTGAAAAGTTCCCATCCCTGTGAGTTAAACGGCACCTGCAACAGATAAACAAGCGGCTGGCTGATCAGAAAGAACACAAAGCATTTCAGTGCGGAATCCTTGTTTGATTTGGTTTTGCGATTGGTTCCGGCCTTTTCACGTCTTATTCGCAAACATCGTTTTCACGTAATCCTTTTATGAACTTACATAATCCTATTATGAAGACAATCAATCCCAAACCAAGAAACAATATCCCACAGATTACTTCATAAGAAGCAATTCCCGAGATAAAGTAATACATAACAGTTTTTGAAGCGAACTCGATATTTCCTCCGAGCCCACGAATATATATATCATGGAAAAAGCAGCCAACATATTCAGCCGTAAACCATACAATCAATGATATTACGATTATTATTGCTCCGGCAATCAGACGTTCTTTGGATTTCTGTCTTTTTTTCGCCTTACTGCCCTTAAAAAAGTTCCTCAGGCCGAGGACAAAAATAATCAAAGTGAGCGGACAGGCAACAAAACATCCAAAAACCAGTCTCAGTTCACCAAACCAGTTACCTCTGTGGAAATTACTATTGATGTAATTCTTATATGAGGTTGCGGTAAAGATTGAAGCACAAAGCACAACGACAGACCCGATGCAAAACGCCAGAACCATAATAATAATTCCGGAGGTTTTGAACCATTCAAGGCTCTTATTCTTTTTTGAATAATTATCATTCCGTGTTTCAGAATCAATCTCAATTGAGAGCTGATCCAGATTACAGCTGTTTACAAAGTTTTCTTCTTCCAAAATAAAGTTCCTTTTTTTAATGTAAATTCGAATTTTTAGGCATTTTATCATGAAAATTATTGTAAATCAAGATTGCTGTGAATTTGCACTTATTTATGATACGGTTCAGCGTAACACTTCAACGGTAAAACTAAAACTCTGTAGACTAGCAATGAAAAACACCCCAGAACTGAAGTCCTGAGGTGTAATAAATCGTATTGAATTGTCCAAAGACGTAATACGTTGTGCAATCCTTATCTCTTTGAGAACTTTTAGCATTGTGAAAGTACCGTAAATTGGGCATTTTTCAAAGCATTTGTTACTTACCAGTGTCTTACCGAGGGCTGCCCAGGGCTCTCGAGGACAAAGGTAGATAATATGCATATTAAACTGAAATTTATTACTCATAAACTATTCCATATAAAATCCGCAAACTGGAGTTGTAAATGACTTAACCAAATTCCCGTATAAGTCAATCATTTCATATGAAATCTCACCACTACGAACATGTTCCCATGCCACTTTTACCTTTTCTACATAATCACTTGAAAGCATAAATGAATCATGCGAAGCATATATGCAATCATATTCGCTTTTTATGGCAATTAACTTATCAAGCGATTTTTCAAATAATTCAGGACATCGCTTCATTCCAAACATGTAAATATGACCTTTCTGAACAGAATCTCCTGCATATAAAACTCTATTTGCTATATCTAAAAAAGCAACACTTCCCTTGGTGTGTCCGGGAATGTGAATGATTTTTAATGCTCTATTTCCTAAATCGATAATATCTCCGTCATTTAGCGGTATCATCGAAGTATTCGGATATCTATTTTTAACCTCACACCCAACATAATCTAGGGGATGAATATAAATATTTGCAAAACCATTTGTTCCAGAGGTGTGATCTCCGTCCCCATGTGAATTAAGTAAAATTAATGGTTTACCGGTCAGTTTTTTTGCAATATCAGATGCA
>JAZQNE010000111.1:0-27864 GCA_045627185.1 Lachnospiraceae bacterium | reverse complement strand
AAAAGAAAGACTGATAAACAGTGGCTTTTATGATTTAGCCACAGCCTATCAGTCTGTGCACGTCAACTATTGAAAGCGCCGTATACCGAACGGTACGTACGGTGCTGTGAGAGGACGGCGGTTAGTCACCGCCTCCTACTCGATTGAATGTTTATAATGTCAGGAAACATCGACCTTTCGCCGTTCAAGTGAATCATCAACAATGCGGCTGAAAAGGAATGAAATAACGGCAACAACAGGAACACCCAGGAACATGCCGATTACACCGCCGTAAGCACCGCCAAGAGTAGATCCGATAACAACCCAGAGCGGTGAAAGACCGGTTGAGTCACCAACAATCTTGGGACCGATTACCCAACCGTCAAGCTGCTGAATAACAAATACGATGATACAGAAAATGAATGCACTCTTGAATCCGTTTTCAGCCAGATAAAGCAGGAAGCCGGGAACGGCACCAATGAACGGACCGAAGTAAGGAATCATGTTTGTAATGCCAATAATTACGGCAATAAGCAAAGGATAAGGATATCCGAAAATCGTCAGTACAAAGAATGACAGGATGCCGATAATCAGTGAGTCGAGTGATTTGCCGAAAACGAAATCCACGAAAATGTTGGTACAGTCATGTACTGTCTGGGAAATCTTATTGGACTTGCCAACGGGGAAAACCGAATAAATTGAACGGAGAGCAAGTACCTTGAGATTTCTTTTATCATAGAGGATGTAAACCGATACGATGAAGGAAATGATGATGTTCCAGCCAAATTTGAGAATTGAACTTGCAATATCAAAAAGCTTTGGAGCAAGGTTACCGATAGATTTGATAACTTCATCAAGCTTATCGGAAATAATTTTTTGGAGATCGCCCAGTTGCATTCCGGGAACCATTTCCTCAATCTGCTGAATAATATTGTCAAAGGCTGAACCAAATTCATCACCTTTGCTGCTCAGATCGGAAATACTCTTTCCAAGCTGAGGAACAATGGAATAAATAAGAACAAAGATCAATCCGATAAAAATTAAATAAATAATAAGGATTGAAAGAATACGGCGTCCACGAACGCTTTTCATTTTAAATAATTTGTCGAAAAGCATTGAATCAAGCCACATGATTGGTCTGTCAAGGATTAACCCGACAAACAGACCTGCTATGAACGGTGCAATTGCTGAAAGGAAAAACTTGATTCCATTAATAATTTTTCCGCCGGCGATTCCTACAATTACTAATGTAGCGGCAATAACAAGGGCCAAAGCATAAATCCAGATTGTGGTGTATTTGCTGTTAGGCTCGAATCTGTAGTGGTCACGCCTGCTTGAACCGTTAAGTGATTCAAAAACGGCATCTTCTGCGGAACGATTGGATTTAACACGTTTTATACCATCAACTTGAGAAGCCTGTTTTGAAAGCTCTTCAAAGTTTTCGTCATCTTCGGAAACAACAAGTCGAACACGGACGGGTGTGTTTTTATAGGGGGCAGAAGCTTTTTTCGGTTTTTTGCTTTTCTTCTTGAAAATGGACCAGAACTTCCACGATTTAATCTTCTTGAGAAGGTTACCCATCTTAATTATTAGGTGCTTTTAACACCTGACTCCTTTCTAAATATTATAAAAAAGTTTTTCAAAAAATTAAAAAAAATGCTTGCAATTTCAAAAATAATGTTATATAATCATCCTTGCGTTTTGAGAAACGGAATGCGTCTTTAGCTCAGCTGGTAGAGCACCTGACTCTTAATCAGGGTGTCCAGGGTTCGAGCCCCTGAAGACGCAGGCAGAAGTCTTAGTTCGGCGAAAGCTGGGTTAGGGCTTTTTTTCTGCCCTTTTTTCAGGAAAATATTTTTTTATTGCGAAGGCCGGTTACCCGACCTTCGCTTTTTGCTTTTCAAAATCACATGGATTGAATTGACGGGAAATAATCAGCAGATAGAAGAACCTGCGGGCATTTCCTTTTCGGGAGTCATAAGAGCAAGGTTGCCGTCTGCATCTTCTGCGCAGAGAAGCATTCCCTCCGATACAATTCCTGCAATGGTAGCCGGTTTAAGATTCAAAAGAACCATCACTTTTTTGCCTACCATTTCTTTTGCACTGTAGTGAAGCTTAATTCCTGAGACAATCTGCTTTATTTCATCTCCAACCTTAACTTTTGAACAAAGAAGTTTTTTTGATTTCTGAACTTCTTCACAGGAAAGGATTTCGCCTACTACAAACTGAAGCTTTGCGAAGTCATCGTAGGAAATCTCAGGCTTTAAGTCAACATGAATGTCATTTGAAGCGGCAGCATCTGCATTAGCACCTTCAGCGGCAGCAGCTTCTGCTTTCTGGATAGCTGCAATTCTTTCGGCTTCTGCAAGAACAATCTTGGGGTCAAGACGGGCAAATAACTGCTCAGGAGTCTCAGTAACCTTGTTTCCGTTCTTATAAAGACCGAATGTTTCAAGACTCTCAAAACCACGGAGCTCGCAGTTGAGCTGGTTTGCAATCTTTTCAGCTGTTCCGGGAAGGAAAGGATGAAGAAGAGCAGCACCTATAGTGATTGATTCAATAAGGTTGTAAAGTACTGTGGCAAGACGGTCACTGTTTGCGGGATCCTTTGCAAGAGTCCAGGGAGCAGTTTCATCTATGTACTTGTTGCAACGCTTAAAGAGGTTGAAAATTTCTGTAATGGCATCAGCAACACGGAGCTGTTCCATTTTTGCGGATACCTTTGCGTAAGTGCCGGTAACAACGGCTTTGAGGTCATCGTCAACAGCATCAGCAACATTCTTATTTTCAACAACTCCGCCAAAATACTTGTTACTCATGGAAATTGTACGATTTACAAGATTTCCGAGTACGTTTGCAAGGTCGGAATTGATTCTTTCGGTAAGTAAATCCCATGTAATGGAACCATCGTTTTCGAAAGGCATTTCGTGAATCATGAAATAACGGACTGCGTCAACACCAAGGAACTTAACAAGGTCATCTGCGTAAAGAACGTTTCCGCGCGATTTACTCATTTTGCCGTCTCCGCTAAGCAGCCAGGGATGTCCGAAAATCTGCTTGGGAAGAGGTTCGCCAAGCGACATAAGGAAAATAGGCCAGTAAATTGTATGGAAACGAACAATGTCCTTACCAATGAGGTGAAGGTCTGCGGGCCAGTATTTCTTGTACATGTCGCTTGAGTTTCCGTCTGCATCATAACCAATACCGGTGATGTAGTTTGAAAGAGCATCAAGCCATACATATACTACGTGTTTGTCATCAAATGTTACGGGAATACCCCATTTGAATGATGTACGTGAAACGCAGAGGTCCTGAAGGCCGGGAAGAAGGAAATTGTTCATCATTTCATTCTTGCGGGACACAGGCTGAATGAACTCAGGATGTGTGTTGATGTGCTCAATAAGGCGGTCAGCATATTTGCTCATTCTGAAGAAATATGCTTCTTCCTTAGCGGGTTTTACTTCGCGGCCGCAGTCAGGGCATTTGCCGTCTACAAGCTGACTCTCTGTCCAGAAGGATTCGCACGGAGTGCAGTACATTCCTTCATAGGAACCTTTGTAGATGTCGTCTTTTTCATACATCTTCTTAAAGATTTTCTGAAGCTGCTTTTCATGGTCGGGATCGGTTGTACGAATAAACTTGTCATATGAGCAGTTAAGGCAATCACAGATGTCTTTAATCTGGCCGGCAACATTGTCAACAAATTCCTTGGGTGAAACGCCGGCAGCATTTGCTTTTTCTTCAATTTTCTGACCGTGTTCATCTGTTCCGGTCTGGAAGAAAACATCATAGCCTTCAGCGCGTTTATATCTTGCAATGGCGTCTGCGAGTACGATTTCGTAACTGTTGCCTATATGTGGCTTGCCTGAGGTGTAGGCAATTGCGGTTGTTATGTAATATGGTTTTTTGTCCATGAGGTCAAAGTCCTCCAATTTCATATAGATAAGAAAAGTATAGCATAACCGCTGATTATTTTCAATTCGCGATTAGAAAAACATTATGATATCTGAGGCATTTCTTTTGGGGACACATGTGTCACCGTTTTCATCAAGATAATATTTTATGCTCTCGTCTTTCATATCAACGATGTATGATTTTTTAGCCGGGTAACCAAAAGCTACTACGCAGTTAAGCACATATTCTTCAGGAAGAGCCAGCATTTCTTTAATTGCCGGGCGGTCGATTGCACCCATGATGCAGCTTCCGACGCCATGAGCCCATGCGCAGTCGGTCATATTTCCTATTGCAAGGCCTGCATCGATATCACTTGCGGGCGAAATGCCGGTGTCCTGAATTACTGCAATGAACATAACCGGAATTTCAGAAGGACCGGGAGTTCCGACTTCTTTAGGCAGGTAACCGGCCCATTTTACAAGTGAATTAAGTTTTGTAACGTTAACAGGGTCTTTTACCACAACATATTTCAGGTTCTGGCGGTTTCCGCCACAGCTCGCCAAACGGGCGGCTTCGGTAATATCAGAAATAATTTCATCAGAGACAGGTTCCTGACGGAATTTTCTGTAGGTTCGTTTTGTGCGGAAAAAATCTATAATATTATTCATTGACTGCTCCGTTTTTTTATTGGATGAATTATGTTTTACAAATTAAGCTGATATCAGGTTTTGCTGATTTCCATAAAGTTAATCGGGTTACCCATGGAACTGAATTTTTCTTCGTATTCAGTCATGATGTTTCCTTCGTTAAATTCGCTGTTATGCAGATCGCGTGTTTTTTTTCTGATTTTCCAGCCGGCAATAACGGCCTGGTCAAGTGAAAAATCAAAAAGAGTATTGTTGTCGGTCTTGAAACGGACAACACCGTCAGGCTTCAGGAATTTTGCGTATCTGTCAAGAAAAACAGTGGAAGTCAGACGGCGTTTGGCGTGTCTTTCTTTGGGCCAGGGATCTGAAAAGTTGAGATAAATACGTGATATCTCATCCGGTGCGAACCAATCGCAAATATCGTCAGCATCGTAGCAGATAAGCATAAGGTTGGGGATTTCTATAAGCTCCTTTTTCTCAAGAACACGGTACATTACGGCCTCGTACTTTTCTATACCAATGTAGTTGATATCAGGATTGTTAAGTGCAAGAGTCATAAGAAAACGGCCTTTTCCCATGCCGATTTCAATATGGATGGGATTGTTATTCCCAAAAGCTTCAGCCCAGTTGCCCTTGAGCTTTTCAGGCTGGTGAATTATGTCCGGATGTCCGGCAATGTACTCTTTCGAGCCGGTGATGTAACGTAAACGCATATTACTCCTTTTAGATTTGTAAATCTCCGCGAAGCTAAGCCCCGCGGAGATAATTTTTACAGTGTTGTGGGAAGATGCTTGTGCATAAGCTCTGCACAGGAATTACTTGCTTCAAGAGCATCTATTGTGGAACGGAGAGGTCTTGCGAAGATGGTAGGAAAATCTATTTCATCCTGATCCGGGTTAACTGTATAAGTGAGTTTTTCATCATCAAGTGAAAAGTCAGCGGTGTTGTCTTTTCCACCACGTGCATCAAGGCGAACCCATTTGCCGATTGAGTGGAAGAAAACGATGTTCATTCCGTGCAGAAAATAACCGCTGTCCGGAAGGTCGGAACGGGCAATTCGCTGATAGCAGAAGCCTACAGCAAAGCCTTCGTGACGTAAAAGAGCGGCTAAAAGCATGGCCTTTGAGTAGCAGCTTCCTTCTGTGTAAAGAAGGGTTTCGGTAGCGGTTTTTGTGACGCGTTCACTTCCGATATCGAAAGAATGACGGATTTCATCGCGAACAAAGTAGTATGCTGCTTTTGCTTTGCCTATTTCATCAGGAATGCCGGCGAGAAGTTCTTTTGCCTTGGCATCAATTGCAGGATGCATGAAATCAACCTGTTTGTCGGCTGCCATATATTCAGCCAGGTTTACTTCATCAAAAATATATTCCATAACAACGCCTCCGTTTTGTTTCTGAAACCATTATAACCATAGAAACCGTGAAAGACAACAGAAAAAAACTCTGTTTTTTCAATAGAAAGTATGCTATACTTTCATAGAGAATGGATTTCTGTATGCATTAAGGAAACAGAAAGGAAATGCAATGGATATTAAGATAAACCAGGCACAACCGATTAATGCTCCGGAGCAGAAACCGGCGGTTCAGCAGACCGACGGTTCCTTTAAGTTTACCCTTATCAGCAATATAGAGGAAAGCGAGCTTCAGACAAAGCTTTCCGGTCTTCTTGAAGAAATAACGGCTCAGGGCGAAAGCATAAAGAAACGCCGGGATATCCGTGATATGAAGAAATATCGCGAATTAATCCGAAACTTCATGAATGAAATCGCAACCCGTTCGCACAAGTTTTCACGTGAAAACTTTCTGGACAGACGTGGCAGACACAGGGTTTACGGCATGATTAAGCTTGTGAACAAGAACCTTGATGAACTGGCGGAGGCGCTTATCGCTGACGAAAAAGACACCATTACCATTCTTAGCAAAATAGATGAGATTCGGGGCTTACTGCTTGATATTCTTGCATAACCCCGGAAAAATGCAGCCGGATACAGGAAAAATGGTTTTGCAGGGGCCGGTACGGAAGGAGAAGGCATGATCCGTTTTCAGGACATATACGGAAATGAAGCAGTAATTTCACATTTTCAGACGGCGCTTCGTACCGGGAATGTATCACATGCCTATCTGATAAGCGGTGCGGAAGGGTCCGGCAAAAATATGCTTGCCGATGCTTTTACGGCTGCCCTTCTTTGCAGGGAAGGCGGCATTGAACCCTGCGGAAAGTGCAAGTCCTGCCTTCAGGCCGAATCGGGAAATCATCCGGATATATTCCGGGTAACTCACGAAAAAACGGTTATCAGCGTAAATGATATCCGCGAACAGATTAACTCAAATGTCGGAATCCGTCCGTATGCTTCGGAATACAAGGTTTTTATTGTGGATGAAGCGGAACTTATGAACGATGCTGCGCAGAATGCACTTCTGAAAACGCTTGAGGAGCCGCCTGAATACGTTGTAATCATTCTTCTGGCAACAAGTGAGGAAGCGCTTCTTCCGACAATCAGGTCGCGCTGTATCCTTCTGAACTCAAGACCGCTGCCTAAGGAAACTGTCAGCCGTTTTCTTCAGAAAAAATATACCATGCCTGATTATCAGGCCGATGTGGCAGCAGCTTTTTCGGGCGGAAATCTTGGCCGTGCAATTGAATATGCAACATCGCAGGAAGCACTTGAGGAGCGGGAAACAATTCTTGAACTGCTCAGAAAACTTGACGAACTTACGATTGCTGATTTATCGGCAGCCATAAAGGTTCCTGCCGACAGACGTGATGGCGTGCTTGACATCATTCTGATCTGGATAAGGGATGTCATGCTTTACAAGGCTTCGGGAAATGCAAAGCAGATTATTCTGAAGGATGAAAGCCGGGCTATTTCCCGAGTTGCGGAAACCCACAGCTTTGAGGCTCTTGAGCAGGCAGCAAAGGCTGTTGAGGAAACAAGACAAAAACTGAACAGCAATGTCAGTGCTGACTTAGCTATGGAATTTCTTCTGCTTGCACTTAAAGACAGAGAAATTAAGAAATAAAAAAATGGAGAAATAAAATGAAAGTTATCGGAGTAAGATTTAAGAATACAGGAAAGGTTTACTATTTTGATCCCGGCGAACTGGTTATTGAAAAAGGAAGCCATGTTATTGTAGAAACCGCACGCGGAGTTGAATACGGAACAGTGCTTCTTGAGACAAGAGAAGTTGATGATGAAAAAATCCCCCAGCCCCTTAAGCCTGTTATTCGTGTGGCTACTGAAGAGGATGACAAAACAGCTCTGAAAAACCGTGAAAAAGAGAAGGATGCAATGGTCATCTGCCGTGAAAAGATTGAAAAGCACGGGCTTGAGATGCATCTTCTTGACTGTGAATACACATTTGATAACAATAAGGTTCTTTTCTACTTTACCGCTGACGGCCGAGTTGATTTCCGTGAGCTTGTAAAGGATCTTGCATCTGTATTCAAGGTTAGAATCGAACTTCGCCAGATTGGTGTGCGTGATGAAACAAAGCTTCTTGGCGGAATAGGAATCTGCGGAAGACCGCTTTGCTGTAATACTTTCCTGTTTGACTTTGCGCCCGTATCAATCAAGATGGCCAAGGAACAGAATCTTTCCCTTAATCCTACCAAGATTTCCGGTGTTTGCGGACGTCTTATGTGCTGCTTAAAAAATGAGCAGGAAGCATATGAAGATCTGAACAGCCGCCTGCCCGGAATCGGAGACTTTGTTACCACAAATGACGGCCTTCACGGTGAAGTAACGGATGTAAACGTTCTTAAACAGATAGTTAAAGTTGTTGTTACCCTTGATGATGATGAAAAGGAATCTCGCGAGTACAAGCCATATGAGCTTTCCTTCAAACCCAGAAGACGCAAGGAGACACATCAGGATGATGCTGAACTCCGCGCACTTGAGGCATTGGACCGTAGGGAGGGAAATCACCTGGATGATTAAAGAAGGCGAAAGGCTTGATGATCTCGAGCTCAGTAATCTGAAAATCCTTCAGAACCCGGAAAAATTCTGCTTTGGAATGGATGCAGTGCTGCTAAGCGGCTTTGCGACTGCAAAAGCGGGTGACCGGGTTCTTGATTTATGCACAGGAACAGGGATTATACCTCTTCTTATGAGTGCAAAAACGAAAGCAACGGATTTTACTGCGCTGGAAATTCAGCCGGAAAGTGCAGATATGGCAAGCCGTAGTGTGGAACTGAACGGCCTGACTGACAAAATTAAGGTTGTTACCGGTGATGTCTGCACCGCTGTAAAGCAGCTCGGGGCAGCGGCTTTTGATGTTGTCACCGTTAACCCGCCGTATATGACAGGCGGCCATGGACTTAAGAATCCATCGGAGGCAAAAGCAATTGCACGCCATGAAATTTTGTGCTCGCTTGAGGATGTTGTCCGCGAAAGCGCAGGCTGCCTTAAGCCGGGCGGTCACTTTTTCATGGTCCACAGGCCGTTCCGACTTGCGGAAATCATTAGGACTTTAAGCGCATACAAGCTTGAAGTAAAGCGACTCAGGTTTGTTTATCCTTATGTTGACCGGGAACCGAACATGGTCCTGATTGAGGCCGTAAGAGGTGGAAATCCCAGAGTGACGGTTGACCCACCGCTAATTGTTTGGGAGAAAAAAGGCGTTTATTCAGCGGAATTAAGAGAAAAGTACGGATATTAAGGGTTTCATGTGACTTAAAGGCGTGACCCTTGTATGATTTGATTCGGAAGGGAGAATACAGATGTACGGAACACTGTATTTATGTGCTACACCAATTGGAAATCTTGAAGATATGACGATGCGCGTCCTTCGCACCCTGAAGGAGGTTGACCTGATTGCGGCTGAGGATACAAGAAACAGCCGCAAACTGATGACTCATTTTGAGATTTCAACTCCGCTTACCAGTTATCATGAATTTAATAAATATGAAAAGGGCCCGAAACTTATTGAGATGCTTCAGGCCGGTAAGAATATTGCCCTTATAACGGATGCAGGTACACCGGGCATTTCTGACCCCGGTGAGCATCTGTGCATGCTGGCGGCAGCTGCCGGAATTACGGTAACATCGCTTCCGGGCGCATGCGCCTGCATAACAGCTCTTACAATGTCCGGCCTTCCTACGGGACGGTTTGCGTTTGAGGCCTTCCTTCCTGTGGATAACAAGCCCAGAAATGAGCGAATCAGTGCATTAAAAACAGAGACACGCACCATAGTGGTATATGAGGCTCCGCACCGTTTGGTAAGGACATTAAAGGATTTGAGCGATGCTCTTGGAGACCGTGCTGTGTCAGTTTGCCGTGAGCTTACCAAGAAACATGAAACCGTGCTCAGAACAACGCTTCCGCTTGCACTTGCTTATTATGAGGAAAATGAGCCTAAAGGCGAATGTGTTCTGGTTATTGACGGGGTTAAGGAATCGGAACTTAAGGAAGCATCGGAAGAGGAATGGAAACAGCTCCCGCTCGAAGAGCATATGAAGATATACCTTGACAAAGGACTTGATAAGAAGGAAGCAATGAAGGCTGTTGCAGCTGACCGCGGAGTCGGAAAGCGCGATATATATAAAGCACTTCTTGAACTTGGAGAAACAGAGTAAGGAAACAAACAGAATCAGGACGTTTTTGCCGAAAAAGGAAACAAAAACAGAGAAACGTTTAAAACACAAAAAGTCCGGATTACCGGACTTTTGTGTAATGATAATTTTTTTCATCCATTACGGAAGGTCAAGATAACATTAATTGTTTCATACATTACTGCAGGAGCATCTTGTTAAACTCACACTTCTCTTGGCAAGCCACGCGATGTCTGCGGGAGAATCCCGATGTATCAAAGAATTAATCTTACGATGATGGTCTTCCAAAAAACGCTCCCCAACGCTTTTTTCTTCCTCTGGTGAATACCTTCTCGGATATCAACCTCGTACATAGTACCACGGTTTGGTGATATTGTCAAGGAAAATGTTACGAAACTGTGAACGGTTTGGTGAATATGCCTAAAACACTTATTTTATTTAAGAACAAAGTTACTTTACTTAAATTTTCAATGAAAAAAAGTATCTATTTACCTAAAGAAAAGGAGAAAAAACATGAACCGTATAATAGAGTTTATTTTCTTTGTTGCAGCTGCCATTTGTCTGGCATACAGCGTTGTTGTTTATAATGTGCATTCGGGGTCAAAGTTTTTTCTTTTCTGGGATGCGCTTGCTGTTTTCTTTGCTGTACTTGGCATTCTGATTGGGAAAAAGGTTTTTACAAAAACACCTATCTGGCTTAACAGAACGCTGCTTTCATTATTGATTGCGGGTGTCTGCCTGTTTTGCGTTCTGCTTGGACTTGTGCTTAGCGGATATAATTCCAAAGGAAGTAAAAACCTTGATTATATTATTGTTCCGGGAGCTCAGGTGCGGGCAGACGGGCCAAGCGTTGTCCTGAGTTACCGCCTTCAGAAAGCAACAGAATACTTAAAGGAAAATCCCGATACAAAGTGTATTGTTTCCGGCGGTCAGGGCTCAAACGAGCCTAAAAGCGAGGCCCGGGCAATGGCTGATTACCTGATTGCAATGGGTATTTCAGAGGACCGGATTCTTCTTGAGGACAAGTCGACAAATACCAGCCAGAACCTTAAGTTTAGCAGTGCCCTTCTTCCGGACGGGGCATCCGTGGGAATTGTCACAAACAATTTCCATGTCAGACGGGCGCTCTATCTTGCAAAACGTTTTGGAATGCCTGATGCAGAGGGCATTGCTGCATATTCGACACCACTTTATGCTCCGAACAATGTTGTAAGGGAAGTAATTGGTTTGCTGAAGGACTTTGTGGTGAGATAATACGATTTATATCAGATTCCCCTTGATTTTTCTAAATTCAGTCGGAGATACTTTCTTCTTTTTACGAAAAGCCTCACAGAAATAGTTACTGTTGCCAAAGCCGCAGGAATACGCTATTTCAGTGACAGGCTTTTTTGTTTCCAGAAGAAGCGTGTCTGCATGGGAAAGGCGCAGGTTAAGCAGGTAATCCGAAAAGTTCTGGCCGGTTTCATCCTTGAAAAGCTTCGAAAAGTAGGTGGGATTCAGATGCAGAATGCCGGCAATTTCTGAAATGGTTATTTTTCTGTCGAAATGAAGATTAATGAACTCCAGGGCTTTTTCGATGTTGGAATTAAAAGATTTTGAAATGGTTTCTACTTCCGAGTGAGCCTTTTCGCAGTCAAAAATCAGGTAAATCAGCTGCTGCAGGGTCGCATTCAAAAAAAGAGATGCATATCGGTTTTTTGAGTCCCCGCGTTCGAGAAGCATTTCAAAGGAGCGGTAAATCGTGTTAAAGCCTGAACCTCTGGCTGTTCTGAACGGGAAAAACATATTTTCCTCAAACTGTTTTTTTCCAAGCGAATCAAATACACCTTTAAGATAATTCTCGGAAAACTCAAGACAGATACGCTCACTCAGGTATCCGAGTGTGTATGAAGTCAGGTGAGGTGTATTGGGTGCAATAATGGCAATATCCCCGGCTTCGAGCTGATGCTTCTGATCATTTACAACCATTGTGCAATGCCCTTTTGTAAGAAAGAATATTTCATAAAATGAATGGGAATGAGGTGTTGCCATAGCATATGTTTCATCGTGCGTAACGCGTGAAACCTCGAATCTTACTGACGAATTTGAATGAGCCGGCATGTGATCTCCTTATGTAAACGCTTACAAAATGTAAATATCAGATACATTTTCACACTTCTTTCATTGTGAAATGTACCAAAAATAAACACAAAAAACGGGTTTCTTTTGTATATTATTATACCACAAACCTAAAGAAAACAGTATAATAAGTTATAAAAGTTGAAATAACGAAGGTAAGCCCCCCTAAAACGTGTTATTGTAAATACTATCTTAGGTGGGGTATTTTTTTGCCTAAAAAGAACATATATTTTTGAGGAGGAACAACATGAAACTGAAAAGACGTTTGGCAGCAGTACTGGCACTTGTTTTGGCATTCACTTCAGTTCCTTTTTCGGGGTTAAAAGCAAAGGCAGCGGCTGCAGAAGAACCGCAGAATCCGCTTGCAACTATTTTTGGGACATCCGAAATCGGTACACATGAGGACAAAGGTACATTTTCTTTTGACTCAGAAACCGGAGTGCTGACAGTTAACGGAGCCGGCACCAAGTATGACAAGGGATCCGCAAAGGATGATTATTTCTATACTTTCTTTAAGACACAGGGAAAGATTACTATCTCCGCAAAGATTACACTCAAGGAAGGCACAACCGGTATGGCCGGTATTGTAATCCGTGACAGTGCAGATGAAATTACGGATAACAGCGCAGCTATATATGCTGACCTTGGAAATAACCAGTCCCGTTACGGTTATACAGACGAATCAACAGGCAAGGGTGGCGCAAGCAAGCTTATGCCTGATTCCGCAAAAGCACTCGATCCTATTTATGCAAAGATTACATATACATTTGTAGAAGGTCAGGGCGGTAAGCTTCATTATGAAGCTGCTGATAATGCAGATTTTACAAATGCAAAGACAAAAGATCAGACAATCGCCGGCATGGAAAGTCCCAAGACTGTTGGTTTCTTTGCAACAGCAGGTGTTAAGTGTGAATTCAGTGATATCATGATCACATCCGAATACACTGAAGACGGTGTTGATTATAAGAAAATTGTTTTCAGTTCACAGTATGGCGAGCTTATTCCTACCTGGACAAAGAGTACAAACTACTCATCAGACTTTAAGTTCTCAACATCAGTAGACGGCAATGAACTGATAGTTGTAAGTGACAGAAACGGTTCAGGCGACAAGGGTGACATAAGAAGTGCCAAATCTACAGATTACCTTCTTTTCCCCGTTCTTTCAGAGAATATGACCGTTAAAGCAGATGTTACAATTACAAGCATCAATAACGGAACAGACAAGCAGGGCGTTGGTGTTGGTCAGTTCGCTCTTGACGGAACAACCATGAGAGGTTCATTCCTTCAGGCTAACAAGAACAAAGCAATGCAGCACAATTATGCTACTGATGGCAGTACAAACGGTGGTAATCCCAAGTCCGGCTCTAACTTTGAATTTGGTGACACCTTTACCATGAGCTATCAGAAGACCGTAAAAGAAGAAGTTCCCGTTGCTAAAATGATGGCTTACACACCTAACGGTGATGTTTACGTTGACGGTACAGGTTATGAATTCAAGCTTGCTGACGGTGCAACAGTTTACGGTGCAGGCGAGCCCGTTCAGTACGGTCTTGCATTTTCTGCAGCAGAAATCGTTGTAAAGAACCTGACTCTTATTAATGAAGACGGTTACATCGTTTATGACCAGAATGATTATTACAAGGCTGCCGGCGTTGCTCCTGTTGTAACAGAGATTACAAAAGCAGAAGTTTCCGCAGACAGAAATACAATCGAACTTGAATGGAATTACACCGAAGGCGAAGGCAATCAGCTGTTCAAGGTATTTGTAAAGGAAGGCACTTCAGAAGAAACACTTGCAGGCACAACCAAGACAAACACCTTCTCATACGCACCCACGCAGGACGGAACATACACATTCAGAATTTTCGGTGCAGTTGGTGACATCACAAGTGAAGCACAGGCTGTATCAACATCTGCAATTGAGTACAACAAACCGCTTGATACCTGCATTTTGATGGCATCTTCAGATAAATCCGGTAAAATCGAACTTACCTGGAATGAATCAGCAGGCGCAGATAAATACGAGATTTACAGATCAACAGAGAAAAACGGTCCGTTCGTTCTTCTTACCGAAACAACAGACACAGCATATACGGATACAGATGTTAAGAACGAATTCCCTATGTTCTACTACATCGTAGCTAAGTCAGCAACAAACTCCGGAAATCCCGGAAATGTTGCACAGGGTTATGCAACCAACGGACATATTGCTCCTTATACTGTTTCAGCAACTCCGCTCTGGTACATTAAGAAAGAAACAAACGATACTGTCCTTGACGATAATTCCATATGCTTCAAAGTTAAGTCAGATATGGATGGCTATTATGAAGTTATCGGCGATGACGTAATACAGCAGAGTTTGATTTTTGGCGGTGAAGAAGATCCCGTTCCTGTTGGATTTTCACTTCCTAAGGGAAGATCATATCTGAATATTACGGTAGAAATTAACGGATTTACATATCATAAGGTAATTTCAGTTGTTGTTCAGCCCGAATACGATTATGTTGTAGATGCAGAATTTGACGGAACCGATGGCGAAACCGTTGACGGACATCCTACATACAAGACAATCGGAGCAGCTGTTGCAGCAATTCCTGCAAACAATGCTTCAAACAAGACAATCCTTGTTAAGAATGGTGAATATAACGAAAGACTTGTTATTGATAAGCCTAATATCACAATTCTTGGTGAAGACTCAGAAAAGACTCACATCTTCTATTCGGCAGCACTTGCTGAGAAGACAGCAACAGGTATGTGGGACAGAAACTGCGTATATGTTGATTCAAACGCAGTTAATGTAACAATGGAAAACCTTTGCATTGAGAATACATTTGAGTACCATAACGGTTCAGATGAGCAGGCAGATGCACTTTGTGTTGTTGCTGACAACTTCACAGGTATCAACCTTCGTCTTATTTCCTACCAGGATACACTTCTTGTTGATTCAAGAGTAAAAGATGAAAACAACAGTTCAATTTACAAGGTTACACACCAGTTCTTCTACAACTGCTATATCACCGGTAATGTAGATTTCATCTATGGTTCCGGTTCAGCTTATTTCAAAAACTGCGATATCGTAGGACGTTACACGGAAGATAAGGCAGACGGATGCTTCACAGCACCCAGAACATACACTAACGCAGCATACGGTCTTGTATTTGATACTTGTAACTTCTATGCAGAAGAAGGCGTAACTGAAAACCAGTACAGACTTGCCCGTCCTTGGGGCGCTGACGGTGCTGTTCTGTTCTACAACTGCTATATGTCAGACGTTGTAAGAACACAGGCCAAAGGTGCTTATGACGATATGTCAGGCAACCTTTTCAAGAACGCAAACTTCTATGAGTATATGTCATGTGGTGACGGTGCTCAGGTTTACAACGAAAGAACACAGGCTTCAGAAAAGGTTCTTGCAGATATCCTTGGTGCAGTAGAAGAAAGCAAGAAGGCACAGAAGGTAGATGATCTTTACAAGGTACCTTCAGAAGACCCCGATCCTACCGGTGAGCCCGATCCTACCGGCGAGCCCGATCCTACCGGCGACCCCGATCCCACCGGCGAGCCCGATCCCACAGGAACACCTGAAAAGGATCCCAAGACTCCTATTTCTCAGTCATAC
Source organism: Lachnospiraceae bacterium (assembly GCA_045627185.1). Taxonomy (GTDB): domain Bacteria; phylum Bacillota; class Clostridia; order Lachnospirales; family Lachnospiraceae; genus SZUA-448. The sequence continues at coordinate 12,054 of JAZQNE010000111.1, read as the reverse complement.
ACTCTGAATGCCGAAGATTTCGACACTATGGACAAGAGTGATGATAATGAAGGCCGTATCCTTACCGATTCAACAGGATTCTTCAAGATTTATCTCAGCAAGGGTTCAAAGATTGATAAGAGTAAGAAGACCTTCTCTGACGGAAGTTCATTTACAAAACGTTTCAACATTTCCGGAACATCAACAATTGCCGGAATCACAAAGGATTCAAGCGGTAAGGCTCATGAAACCACAAAGCAGATCATTGAGATTAATCCCGATGGTGTTGCAAAAGTAAAGGTTTGGTGGGTTGGCGGCGGCGCAGGCCGTGACATTTCCATCGTTACAGAAGACGGAACAGTTCTTTACGCTACAGAAGCAGCTCCCGATAATTCAACACTTCTTATCAGCGAACTGTATATTCCTGAAGCAGGCAAGTACTATATCGCAAACCTTAACAACAACAACTACATTTTCAAGATTGAGATCACTCCTATGAATGCTGAGGACCTTCCTGCACAGCCTGAACCTACAGCAGATCCTGAGCCTACAGCAGACCCCGAGCCTACAGCAGACCCTGAGCCTACAGGAACACCCGAGCCTACAGCAGATCCCGATCCTACAGGAACACCCGAGCCTACAACTGAGCCCGATCCTACAGAAGCTCCTAAGCCTACAAAGAACCCGAGATCATCTCTTTCAAAGGGTGCAACCCTTTCAGCCGAAGATTTCGAAGTATTTGGCGCAAGTGCTGATAATAAGGGTAAAAAGATTACGGATAAATCCGGATTTTTCAAGATTTACCTCAGCGAAAACTCAAGAGTTGATACAAGCAACAAGACATTCCCTGACGGAACCAAGTTCACTCAGCGTCTTAATATTTCCGGAACATCAACAATTGCCGGAATTACAAAAGATAAGAACGGTGTTCCCCATGAGACTACAAAGCAGATTATTGAGATTGATCCCGACGGCGTCTGCAAGATTAAAGTTTGGTGGATTGGTGGCGGTGAAGGCCGTGATATTTCACTTGTTGATGCAAAGGGAAGAGTTCTTGAAGTAACTGAAAAGAGCCCTGACAACAAGGAAATGATGATTAGTGAACTCATTATTCCCGAAGGTGGCAAGTACTACATTGCAAACCTTAACAATAACAACTACATTTACAAGATTGAGGTTGTTCCTATGCCCGGTGAAGAAGAAATCCCCGGTGATGATATCCCCGGCAGCGACCCTATTCCCAAGACAGGTGATAACACAGCTACAATCCCTGTAATTGTAATTCTTGGCGTAACCTGTGCAGCACTTGCAGTTTCAAGTCGTAAGAAGGAAACAGAAGAAATCTGAAAAACAGACTATTAACGGATATGCCAAACGAATAGAAAAACGAAAAAACTCATCGTCGAAAGGCGATGAGTTTTTTCATTTAGGGGGATGAAAAGTTTATCTGTAACCGTTGGGGTTATGGCTTTGCCAGCGATAAGAGTCTTCGCACATCTTATCGAGATTTCGTGTTGCAACCCAGCCCAGCTCTTCGCGGGCCTTGGCGGGATTGCCGTAATACTCGTCAATATCTCCCGGACGTCTTGGTGTAACAACGTAAGGAAGCTTTTTACCACATGCTTTTTCATAACTGTGGATGACATCGAAAACACTGTAGCCGGTACCTGTTCCAAGATTGTAGGTAACAAGACCGGGATTGGTATTGAGTTTTTCAATGGCCTTAATGTGACCGATTGCAAGGTCGACAACGTGGATATAATCACGCACGCCGGTACCGTCATGAGTGTTATAGTCATCTCCAAATACGTTGATGTGTTCCAGCTGGCCGCAGGCAACTTTTGCAACGTAAGGTACAAGATTATTGGGAATTCCGTTGGGATCTTCACCAATTTCGCCGCTTTCATGTGCGCCGATAGGATTGAAATAGCGGAGAAGAGCTATATTCCAGGACTTATCTGATTCATAGAAATCACGAAGGATTTCTTCAATCATTAATTTTGTTCTTCCATAAGGATTGAGTGCTCTGAGAGGAGCAGTTTCTTTAATCGGGTTTTCGTCCGGTACACCGTAAACTGTTGCGGAAGAAGAGAATACAAGCTTCTTAACATTGTATTTACGCATAACATTAAGAAGATTCATTGTACCAACCAGATTGGTATAGTAATACATAAGAGGCTTTTCGCATGATTCACCAACAGCCTTTAAGCCTGCAAAATGAATAACCGCATCAAAATTCTCGGCAGCGAACATTTTGTCCATTTCGGGCTCATCAAGCATATCTACTTTATAAAACTTGATTTTCTTTCCCGTGAGCTTTTCAACACGGCGAAGTGATTCTTCGCAGGAATTGTAAAGGTTATCCATTACTACAATGTCATAGCCTGCGTTTAACAGTTCGACATCTGTGTGGGAACCGATGTATCCCGCACCGCCTGTAACAAGTATTTTCATAACTTTCCTCCAAAAACCTTATGTGATATAATTATTTTGAACTAAAGACAGCACAGAGAAGCTTTACAAGAGCATCCTGATCAGCAACACCCATTGTTTCGCGTGATGAGTGCATTGCAAGAATCGGAACACCCATATCAAGGCCCTTCATGGGAAGCCAGGATGCAAGCATATTTCCAATTGTTCCGCCGCCTGCAATATCAGAGCGGTTAACAAACTTCTTGTACGGGATTTTTGCTTTATCACAAAGAACTTCGAGTTCGGCAAGCACCTCAAGGTCATTCAGATAACGCTGGTTGCTGTTAAGTTTGAATACAACACCATCGCCCATAAGAGCATATACAGCCGGGTCATATTTGCCTGTCATATTCGGATGAAGCGCATGCGCAACATCAAGTGAAAGGAGTGTACCCTTCAGAATATCAGCATTAAGTGTGCTGCGGCTGAGTGAAAGTGCCTCATAAAGGTTTTCAAGCACCATCGGAAGTGTGCGGGAATCGGCACCGTTCGCAGTGTTTGAACCAATCTCTTCATTGTTGTAAAAAGCGGCAATGTTAAGAACACCGTTTGCAGGCGTTTCCTTTATTGCTTCCAAAAGAGCGTGGCATGAAGTGAGGTCATCAAGGCGCGGTGAAGAAAGAAATTCACCGTTAATGCCCTGAATGGAAGCGGCTTCGGTATTGTATATAAACAGATCGAAATCGATGATATCTTCAGCCTTACATTTCATCTTTCCCGCTACAAACCGCACGAATGCACCGTTACTGTCACTTCCGTCAGCGGCAAGTCCGAGAAGCGGAAGAATATCAGTCTGACGGTTGAGTTCAACACCCTTGTTAACATCACGGTTCATATGAATTGCAAGATTCGGGATGGAAAGAACGGGCTCCTTTGCATCGAAAAGCTTCATAACGGGCTTTCCGGTCTTTGCATCTTTAACAGCAACACGTCCTGCAATCGAAAGCGGTCTGTCAAGCCAGGTATTTACGATGGGACCACCGTAAACATCAACATTCAGGCGAAGATACTGCTTGTTCGACATATCGGGATTTGGCTTAATGTGAAGACAAGGAGAATCAGTGTGAGCACCGGCAAGACGAATCTTAAGTCCTTTGTTTTTTCCTGCGGGCTTTTTGCCAATTGCAAAAGCGAAAAGGCAGGTAGATGACGGAGCATAATAAATCCTGTCCCCAAACGATGCGGGAGCGTCAGGCGTCCAGGCCTTAAAACCTGCAGCTTCCAGACGGCGTGCAGTTTCTGCAACGGCGTGGAAAGAAGTTGGGGAAGCAGCAATATAACTGCACAGATCTTTGATTACAGAGTTGTTATTCATATTGACCTCCAATTGCGCAAGCGGTTGCACAACGCCTGCACACAATATATCACATAAGTAAGGATAATGCAATGCTAAATAATTATATTTCTGAAAAAGATAAAGAACGTTTTTCAAAAATCTGCGATGAAGTATTTTCCGGTGATAAACTTCCAAACGGAGTCGGGACTCTGAAGGAAAAATCCCTTCATGCAACAGTTAAGCATTTTGTTGAGGAAAATACCGATTATCACGAGCAGAAGCTCGGACGGTATGTTGCTGATATTTTTGACGGGCATAAGGTTACTGAAATCCAGACACGCAGCTTTTACAAGATGAAAGGCAAGCTGTCGGAGTTTCTTGAACTGTACCCTGTCACAATTGTATATCCGATTATCCGCCGGAAGACACTGATCCGTGTAAATAAGCAGACCGGTGAAATCGGACAGACCGGGAAATCCTCAAAAAGAGGAAACATACATATGTTTTTCCGGGAAATGTACGGCCTTGCGGATATAATCCTTAATCCCGGTCTTAAGTTCCGGGTGCTTGTTCTTGATGCGGAAGAATACCGGCTCATGCGCTCTTGGAAGGACAAGGGCGGAGAAAAGGGGGATATCATTCCGCGTGAACTGATTGCGGACTACCGTTTCGACTGTGCCGATGATTTTGCAGACGTTATTCCTGCGGAGCTTCCGGGTGAGTTTACAACCGACAGTTACGCTAAAGCAGCCAAAACAAATAAGGATGCTGCCGGCTGTGAAATCCGTGTTCTTGCAAGGCTTGGAATTATTGAAGAAGCCGGGCGGGACGGGCGCAGCAAGCTGTGGCACATTGTCTGAAAAAAACGTGTGGACCGAACCGCAAAACGGCAAGCCTGATACCGCTTCAAAACCATTTTAAGTATAGCGAAAAATTGTTGCTGAAACAAGAGTTATTGTGATATAAATTACTATTGAAACGATATGATAATAAATATGCCTGTATGATTATTTTTTTTGTAATTTGCTGAAAAAATGATTATTGAAATGCTGACTGACGGGCGCATTACGCATAAATACAGTAAACAGGGAGGAAAATATGAATATTGTTTTTGTCCGCCATGGGGATCCTGACTACAAAAATGACACTCTCACAGAGAAAGGAATTCGCGAAGCCAACCTTTTGCGAAGCCGTATTGATAAAATCACGGATGCCGATTTTTACGCATCGCCGCTTGGCAGAGCACGTAAAACAGCAGAAATAGCACTCGAAGGCCGTGACATTGAACCGGTTGTGCTTCCGTGGATGCGTGAATTTTATTACCCCGTAGTTGACCCGAGCACCGGAAAACGCGGAATAGGCTGGGACTTTATGCCTTCACACTGGACAGAAGTTCCCGAATTTTATGACAAAGACAACTGGGTAAAAAACGAAATCTATCAGGACAGCGAAACGCCTGAAAAATACCTGGAAGTCATCACTGAATTTGATAAATTCCTGGAGGGTTACGGGTATTATCGTCACGGTAATTATTACAAGGCCAATCCCGGGTCGGACAAGACAGTTGTTGTTTTCTGCCACCTGGGCGTGCAGTTCCTTATAATCGGACACCTGACGGGAATATCGCCGGTTGCGCTCTGGCACGGATTCTTTGTTGCAACAAGCTCGGTTACCGTAATCAACACGGAAGAACGCGAGCCCGGGAATGCATCTTTCCGCGTGCGCGCATTCGGTGATACATCGCATCTTTACAATACGGACGAACCCGTATCGGATGCAGGTCTTTTCCCGCGGAAAAGCTTTATAGTGTAGGTAATACGGACTGATAAGAAAGGTCCGGAAAAATAATACCCAAAGGGGTTTGGAGGAAATAATATGTTAAAGTGGATAGTAATAGGTGTTTGTATTCTTTCATGCGTTTATCAGGCAATACTTATCAAATTGAACGATATTGCCGTAAAGAAGCCGCTTCCTGAGAATGTTCGGGATGTTTATGATGAGGCGGAATATAACCGCTTTATCAATTACAGAAATGAAGGCAAGCGTCTGGAAATCATCAGAGGCATTGTAAATACCGTAATTACGGCAGCTTTTCTGGCATTTAATCTTCATTCGGCGCTTTACAACGTACTTCCGGGAAATATGATTCTTAAAACGGTTCTCCTGATGCTTATTTTTGAAGGGTTTGTTGCTATCATCGATATACCGTTTTCATATTATGACACCTTTGTAATTGAAGAAAAATACGGTATGAACAAGACAACAAAGAAAACCTTTGTTGTGGACAGAATCAAAGAAATCATTCTTGGAATTGCACTTACAACCCTGATTATGATGGCAATCCTTGGCATTTTCGAATGGCTCGGAAACAAGGGTATAATTGTTGTTATAGCCGCTGCCACAGTATTTGTTATTGGAATGAATTTTCTTTCAATGCTCTTCTTAAAAATCTTCAATAAGTTCACGCCTCTTGAGGAAGGTGAACTGAGAAGCTCACTGATTGCACTCTGTGAGAAATACGGTGTAACCGTTAAGCAGGTCAGCGTAATGGATGCAAGCCGCCGTACAACAAAGGCAAACGCTTTCTGCACGGGCCTTGGAAACAAAAAAGACATCGCTCTTTATGACAATCTTGTTGAGAAGTTTACGCCTGAGCAGATAGTTGCAGTGTTTGCACATGAGTTCGCACACGCAAAATTCAGACACAGCCTGAAACACATTTTTGTAAATGTACTTACCATGGCAATCTATGTTCTTATGATAGCTGCAATCCTCAATATTCCCGGCTTCTTTACCGCTTTCGGATTCACGGGAATTAACTACTACTTTGCACTTGCACTGTTTACCAATATCAGCTGGCCTGTCCTTACTCTTACGGGAATGCTTTTCAATTATTTTTCAAGAAAACACGAGTATCAGGCCGATGCTTTCGCTGCCCGCGAAGGATATGGCGACAATCTTGCTTCTGCGCTCAAGCAGCTTACAAGGGATAACCTTGGAAACCTGAATCCACATCCTGTAATTGTTGCACTTGAATACAGCCATCCTACAGTATCACAGCGTATTACCGCAATTGATAAAATAAAGGATAATAAATAAAATGAGTTTGCACCGACGGGGCCGGTTTAGCCCGTCAAAACCAGAAACAAAATGAAGGGAGCTTCATATGGGGAAAACATTTAATGTAGCAATTCTTGGTGCCGGCGGCATTGCAAGAGCAATGGCTACCGCTGTTAATGGGCTTGGCGGAGACTACTGTCTTTATGCTGTTGCGTCAAGGTCACTTGAAAAAGCTCAGGCTTTTGCGGAAAAATGGGGCGTAAAAGTGGCTTACGGTTCTTATGAAGAACTGGCAGCGGATGAGGCCGTAGACCTGATTTATGTGGCTACACCGCATTCTGAGCACTTTGCGAATGCAAAACTATGCATTGAGCACGGAAGAAACTGCCTTGTTGAAAAAGCGTTCTGCGCAAACCTTAAACAGACACGTGAACTGATTAAACTTGCCCGTGAAAAAAAGGTGCTTCTTGCTGAGGCAATGTGGACAAGATATCAGCCCTCCAAGGATATCATCCGCGGAATTCTGAACAGCGGAAGGCTTGGAAACCTTCATTATCTTGAGTCAGATTTCTCAATTTCCGCAAGAGGCGTTGAGCGCCTTGAAAAACCGGAGCTGTGCGGCGGGGCACTGCTTGACCTTGGCGTTTATTCGCTTACCGTGCCGGCCATGTATTTTGGAAACGATGTTATCCGCATCAAGTCATCCTGCGAAAAGAATGAGTACGGTGTTGACCTGACAGATGAAATCACTCTTGTATACAAAAACAAAAACATGGCTAAAGTGAAATGCTCATTTGGCCTTCCGAATTCCAATTATGCCAAGATTGTGGGCGACAAAGGCTACATCGTTTTTGGGCCGATTAACGTTCCTACATACTATGAGATTTTTGATATTAACGGGAAATCCGTTGAGAGGAAAGACATTCCGCTCATCGTTAACGGGTATGAATATGAAGTAATGGAATGTAAGGCAGCTATAGAAGCCGGAAAAACAGAGCCCGAATCCATGCCGCATGCAGAAACAGAGCGGCTGATGGGCTGGATGGATTCACTCAGAAACCATTTCGGAGTGGAATATCCTTTTGAGGCAGCTGCCGACAGAACCCATGCAGATACTGATGTCTGGGGCAATCCTGATGTTTACGATGACGTCAATCCATGGGACAGAAGAAATACCGCATCAAAGCTTGAAATCTTCAACATTGAAGATGGGACACGTGAGGTAATTGCTGAATTTGACAAGGTTATTGAAGCGCCCAACTGGTCACATGATGGGAAATTCCTGATTTTTAATTCCGAGGGTCTTGTTTACAAGTTTGACCTTGAAACAAAACAGACAACACAGATTCCGTCCGGAAAGCTTTGCAAAATCAATAATGATCATGTTCTTTCTGCTGATGACCTTGAACTTTCGGTAAGTGATGAAACAGAAGGCAGTTCAAGAATCTATTCAATTTCGCTTGAGAACGGTGATGTTTCATTAATAACAAAGCAGGCGCCAAGCTATCTTCACGGCCAGACACCTGACCGAAAGACTTATTGTTATTGCGCCTGCAGAGACGGTGAATATGATGTTTATGCCATAGACCGGGGTTCTGATACAGAAAAGCGCCTGACGGATGCACCCTGCTTAAATGATGGCTGCGAGTACGATTCAAAGGGCGAATATATCTACTTTAACAGCGTCCGCGCTGGTCTTATGCAGGCCTTCCGCATGAAAGCCGACGGAAGCGAACAGACACAGCTGACATTTGATTCCGACTTAAACACCTGGTTCCCTCATATTTCACCGGATAACAGTAAAATTGTCATGGTATCATATTACAAGGGCGACCTGTGGCCCGGTGAGCATATCCCGAACCGGTTCGTAGAGCTTCGCCTTATGAATGCTGACTGTACTGAACTTAAGACAATTGCAAAAGTCTTTGGAGGTCAGGGCACAATCAATGTAAACTCCTGGGCACCGGACAGCAGAAGATTTGCTTTTGTTAGTTATGAGAAAAAATGAGTCAATGGGGACCCGGTTCTTTCTGACTCACCCGGTGACTCGAAAAAAACCATCCTTACAAAGGATGGTTTTTTTGATCTAAGTCAGTTTGCCTTTAACATAGTGCAAATCTTGGCGTTATCGCCCTTATTACCCGTATAGGAGTAAAAGTTAAAGGAAATTACAATGTCACCATAAAGATAATAGGTTTCCGAAAATTCAACCTGTTCATCTGCTGCGGAAGCAAAAATCGTGACCACGGTTATATCCTTTCCGGCAATTGAAAAGGTTTCAAGTTTTCCTTCGGTATCATAACCGTAAGCAGCGAAATTGGAGAGCTCATTATCCTTAAGCAAGCTCATAAAGGAATCAAAGGAAGCGGGAGCCAGACCGCTTCGAATCTGCCTGCTGAAGGGTTGAGCATAAATGGCAATTTCCTGGTCGGCTACGGGGTTATATGCATCAAAAAGAATAATGTCGTTACCGGACAGGAAAAGCTCTGCATAAGAAGGATCTGAATAAATATTTCTGGTTCTGCCGAAGACTTGCGCAAGCTCTGTACCTGAAGTAATGCTCCAGTCGGTTCCTGTTGAATCAAAGGAAAATCCAAGTGCTTCATTGACGTATTTTGTACCTTCGATTTTGCCCAGCAGACCGTTTACTTTCTGAATAAGAGAAGTGTCGGGGCTTCCGGAGATACTGTTCCAGAAATAATTAAAGATGTTGGGTTCAATACTTGAAGAAGTCTGATAAGTAACAGTTACGAGATAAGGATCTTTTGGAATAAAGAACTGATATATCTCGTAATATACTGAAGCATTTGAAAGTGTGTAATAAACAATGTATCTTGTATCGCCCATAATCTTCATTTCAAAGATTTCAGGTTCGGAACAGCTAAAGCCGAGCACGCTATATTGCTCAGGAAGCAGAGCGGCAATGGACTTTGTAAGTTCCTTGGGCGATGATGAAAATGAAGAGGCATCAATGGGCCTTTCAATTGCAATCTTGAGTTCGCAGGACATGTCTTCATTATAGGCATCCATTATGAATGGAGACTGGCTTAATGCCCATAAATCTTCAGGTTTTACATCAGTGTAAAGGTCTCCGGAAAGGCCGTAATAGGCTGCAAACGATTGCCCGTCGATAAGTGTCCAGGTATCGGGACAGGTAAAGAAAATATCAAGCAGTTCGTTAATATATGTATCTTCCTGAATCGAACCGATGATGTTGGCATTGAGGTCCGGCTCATTTGTATCAAAATCGATCCGGGCGGGCTCGCTGTCTGCTGATTTTGAGAATGCGTCAAAGAGCTTGGTTATATCTGCATTTGTTGCAGAATACATGGTGATGGTATAGAGCATTTTGCCATTAAGGATTAAATAAGATATATATTTGGCATCCTTAATAACAACAGTTGAAGCTGTATAGGAAAGATAATAATCATTTTTCCCGAGAAAACTGAAACTGTTGATTTTTTCGTCCGAGCTTTCTATTCCAATCTGCGGGAAGAGCTCTTTTGATTCAGCCAGGACTTTTTCGGCCAAACCCTTTGAACTCATTGCGGAATAAACAAGAGATGATGCAAGCGAAAGTTCCTGGACATTCATAACGATTGAGTTACGGCCGTTTTTGCTGAGGGCCTGCATTACGATTGTCTGCTGGGAAAGGTCAAGACCTGCGTTTGCAAAATCTTCGCCATACATATCGCCTGTCATGGAAAGAACCTGGGCAAGCTGCTCACCTGAAAGGAATTTCCAGTCATTAGGGAGTGTAAAACGGATTTTAAGATAATTATTCACATAGGAATTTCCATCCACATAACCGATGACGTTCTTTGGCGATTCATCAGGAGTAGGAGTGGGCTCCTCCGTAGGTGTTGAAGTCGGAGCTTGTGTTTCTTCGGGCTGTCCTGTGGGGGCATCAGAAGGTGAAGCGGCCTTTTCTGTGGGAGTTGCGGGTGCAGCTGTAGGGTTTTGGTCTTTGCAGGCTGCAAATGAGAGCATAAAAACAAGAATAAATATAGATAGTATAGTTTTTTTCATAAATTCCTCAAAGTTTCATTATTGTGTTACAAAACGGATTTCGGGCGTCCAGACATCGTTTTCATCAACATCCACAGTGATGAAACTGAAGGGCGTTTTGCGGGGAAAAGTCAGACTTCCCGGATTAAGCAGAAGAACGGGACCGGAATTATCAATCATGGCAACGTGCGTGTGTCCGAAGACGGCTATATCGCAGCCTAAAGACTCAGCCTTATAACTGATTTTATCTGTTCCGAAATGTGCGTTGTACCTGTCTCCGTGCGTAATGAACACCTTATGCTTCCCAAAAGGAACAACAAGGTCGCGGGGGTCTCTTGAGAGCCAGTCATTATTTCCGGGAACCATTACTATGGGGCGGTCTGCCATTTCGCGCAGTTCCTGCTCGTCACCGCAGATATCTCCACAATGGATAATGTAGTCAGGGGAAGACTTGCTGATGGCATACGGCACCAGGTCAAGTCTTCCGTGAGTGTCACTGATAATTAGTATTTTCATCGTTTTTACGCCTAAATTACATCAGCATGCCTTCTTCCCAGCACTCGGGAGCTTTGATTCCAAAGATCTGAGCAACGGTGGGAGCAACGTTTGCAAGGCCAAAGTTACCGTCTTTAATTGCGTAAGTGTTCTTTTTATCATAAATGATGAAAGGTACAGGGTTAAGTGAGTGAGCGGTACGAACCTGAAGCTCACCCTTCTTGTTCTTCTCAAGCATTTCATCTGCATTACCGTGATCTGCGGTAACAAGAAGAGTTACGTTGTATTCATCGCAAACCTTCTTAAGACGTGCAAGGCCAAGGTCAACAGCCTCAACACCTGTGATTGTGGCATCCATGTTGCCGGTGTGGCCGACCATATCACCGTTAGGGAAGTTGCAGCGGATGAAATCGTATTTCTCAGACTTGATAGCTGCAATAACGTCATCGGTGATGTCAGCTGACTTCATCCAGGGACGTTCGTCAAAGCTTACATTGTCTGAAGGGATTTCCTTAAAGGTCTCAAGTTCTTCGCTGAACTTGCTGCTGCGGTTACCGTTCCAGAAGTAAGTAACATGACCGTATTTCTGAGTTTCGGAAACAGCGTACTGGTTAAGCTTGTTGGCAACAAGAACCTCTGAAAGAGTATTTGTGATTTCGGGAGGGTTAACAAGGAAACGTGCGGGAAGCTTTAAGTCTCCATCGTACTGAAGCATACCTGCGTAGCAGCAGTGAGGCGTGGGTCCGCGGTGCGAGTAAGGGAAT
>JAZQNE010000110.1:0-9110 GCA_045627185.1 Lachnospiraceae bacterium | reverse complement strand
CGATCAAAACTGACCTTCTGTACTTGACACACCATACGATATGATACTGAATAGAGTATACATATCCACGACCATATGTAAGTTTAGAATTGTTAATGCTATAAATATCTTTTTCCATATATTTATTATACCATAAGCATGACAAAAAAGCAACCATATGTTCGATTGAATGAGTGAAAAAATCGGCTGCCTAACTCACGACTAAAGTCACAAGAATGCGGCAGCCGAGCTATTCAATTCCGGGAACCGACTCAGTTCAGGCTCAGGCGCATGCCGATGAACTTATTTCCGAAGTTACTGACAAGGTTGAAAAGTCAAAGGCAGTAGAAGAAATCAAGACCTTGCCATCTCATATATTGCTTCCAACAGACATCCCACGCTCCACGCCTGATTGTAGCAGCCCTTGCCGGTTTTGGGCGCATCGCCGTCAAACACCTCAGCAATGCCGTAGATGCAGCCATCGTTCTGCATATGGTCAAGGTAAGGAAGCAAAAGATTATGAAGATATTCCATTATGTCCTGAGAGGCCTCTTCCCGAGTCTTCTCAGGATTTTTCATGTTTTCCGGAGAATTTCCGAACACCTTCAGGCATGCAATAATGTACGGCCCCGCAAGGAATCCCCACGCTGTTCCGTTATGATAAGCCCTGTCGCGGGATCTTAAGTCACCTTCATATTTTCCGATGTACCCCGGCTCCGAAGGCGCAAGGCTTCTGATTCCAAGGTCCGTTACAAGCTGTTCCATGACGGTATTCATAATTTCCACACAGACAGAATGGTCAAACATGGTGTACGGAAGTGAAACGGCCCATATCTGGTTCGGGCGGATTTGATCATTAAACAATCTGTGCCCCGGGACGCCCTCTACGTAGTCATAAAGACATTTTTTCTGCGTATTAAGGAAAATCTGCGCATTTTTCTTAAGTTTGTCAGAAAGTGCCCTGTAGCGTGTAAGAAGCGCATTGTTCGAATTCCCGGACGCTTGTGTTCCGGAATTGCTTATATTTTTTTCAGAGCCCGGCGCATACTTAATCATCACATTCAGCGCATTGTACATAAGCGCCTGAATTTCAACAGGGCAGTCATGGCGCGGGGTAACGGCCTTGCCGTCTATGCGGACATCCATCCAGGTAAGCTGGTCGGATTCATCCGTGCCGGCATGCACAAAGCCGTCATCGTCCATATAAATGCCATAACAAAATGCTTCTGCGGATGCAGCCTGCATTTCATCAAAAGTGCGCGTGTAAAGTGCGGCAATCTGCGTAAGCACAGGATATAGCTCGGTTTTCACGAATGCTTCATCACCGGAAAACCGGGCATACATGTCAGCTGCGTAGAAAAACCAGAGCGATGCGTCAACAGTGTTGTACTGGGGTTCATCGGCAGAGCCGGACGGAAAAACGTTCGGAACCATGCCGTTACGAACATACTTTGCGAAGGACCTCAGAACATCCCTTGCAGTGTCAAAACGACCGGTTACCAGAAGAAGGCCCGTGAAAGCAATCATGGTATCACGGCCCCAGTCAAGGAACCACGGATATCCGGCCATCACTGTTTTATACGATGTGCCGGTCTTTTTTGTGATAAATTTTGATGCGGAAAGCACCAGCTCTTTGTACAGTTCAACGGTTTCAGGGTGTGAATCCGCAAATTTCGCTTTTATTTTTTCGAAGTCAGCAAGGCGCAGGGCCTCCAGGTAAGTGGCTTCGCCCGATTCGCAAAGAGTCTTTAACGGCGTATTGAAGAAGCGTTCAACCGCGGAGCCGCTCATTTCGGCACCTTTCTCAGTCCTGTGTGCTTCACACAGAATACTTACAGTGGCTGCCGAGTCAGCAGGAATCACTGTTCGGAACTTGTAAGGCACATAGCAGGTGCCACGTAATTCCGCACCGCGTTCACCGGTTTCTTCATCCTTTGTATAACGCGAAGTTTCTGTAAAACAACCGGTATCCGATCCGTTTGATGCTACTGAAAGTGTGGCATTTTCAGCCTTTGCCATCAGCATGATTTCACACGGGATATCGGGGTAAGGGCTTTTTTTCGGTGCAAAAGAAGCACGGAAAGAATTAACGTTAGAGGGAACATCGACAAACTGTGGTGTTCCGTCCGGATTTGTCGGAAAAGTAGGAACATCAAGGCTTTCACTGAGTTTTTCAAACTCCGGATTTTCAATTTTTAATATGGTTTCAGGGCGTCTGAATGTAAGCCGTGGTTCAAGAACCAGCGTAATATCATGGTCGGTAAGGTTTTTGCAATCATAAACAATCTTCACGCAGTCGGGATGTGTGTGTCCGGCGTCCGAACTTGGAACGGATTCCCCGGTTTCGGAAAGCTTCACGTTCGTCACGGATTCCCCGGTTTTGGAAACCACTTCCTCTTCGCGAAGCATCACAACATTACGTGTGAGGTCAAGAATGTCTGAAACACTGTGCATCCGCGGAATATAGCCATCCTCACCGTACTCGGCAGGGCCTGCGCCCGGAATGCTGTTTGTACGGTAAATGTTCGACTTGCGAAGGTCGGTACCATCACAGATGTATTCATCAATCCACTCAAGAACAACGGCCCTGTCCTGCGGCGGGGTCAGCGAAATAACAAGATAGCCCGCGTACATTCGCGCGAGCTCTCCATTTATGCCCATATTCGCATATGAGCCGTTAATATTTGTTACAAGAAATTCCTTCATTTTTTCTCCCGATTATGAAGCCCGGGAAAAACCCGGGCCACACAGTCATATATCATGATTTTATTGAACCTCACATAACTAAAGTCACAGAATGCGACGACCCGGTTATTCAAACAACAACTTTGCCGTCACCATCACGGTAGGAATTAGTCAGAAGCAGAATAATATCAACAACCCAGCCTATTCCGCAAAGTCCGGCAGTGCAAAGATAGAGCACGCCCATGCCTACTCTTCCGGCATAAAAATGATGTACTCCGAAAACTCCAAGGAAGAACCAGAGAATAAGCATAACACTCTTGGAACGGCTTGACTTTTCCTGTACAACCGGTGTGCTCACGGGTGTCCGTGTTGCAAGCGGTTCCTGTGTTCTGACCGGGTCCTGAATTGTGCTTCTGAAAGCCTGTGCAGGCTCATGATATTCACCGGATACATTGCCGCTGCCTGTATTTGAATTGTAATAGTTATTAATTATTGTCTGAGAAGTTGCGTTATTCGCCTGAGCATTTCCGTTATTTACAGGCGGCATGTCGTCCCTTTTGGCTTCAGTTCCGCAATATTCGCAGAATCTTCCTGTAACTTCTGCTCCGCAGCATGTACATTTCATAATTTCTTCCCCCGTTTCGAGTATTTTCGACAGCCATATTATCCATCATTTTCGGCTTTTTTTCAAGTGGCAAATCAACTGTGTCTCACATATCTGTTTCCAGCTCGAACCGACTGCCTTCTCTGGTCTTTGTGACCTTAATCTGCTGTGGAATGTTCTCAATCAGTTCCTCACGATGGCTTATTACGCCTACCAGTTTATTGGAATTCGAGAGTGTAAGCAGCGTATCCATTGCGTTTTCAATAGATTTCCGGTCAAGCGTACCAAAACCTTCATCAATAAAAAGCGCATCCATCTGAATTCCGCCTAAGTTTGATGATACCGTATCCGAAAGACCGAGAGCAAGGCTAAGCGATGCTTTGAAACTTTCGCCACCCGACAAATTTCCGACAGGACGCCTGCGACCCGTAAAGTTGTCAAGAGCCTCAAGATCAAGGAAAGTGTTGCTCCTTTTGCCAAGAGAATCTTCCTGACGGTACAGTTCGTACTGGCCGTCGCTCATAGGGCGCAAGCGCCTGTTTGCGGCAGCAATTATTCCGTCAAAACCTGCAGCCTGAATATACTGCTCAAGTGTAATCCTGCCATTTCCGGTTTGCCCGGTAACAAGCTTATGCAGACGATTACAGGTATTCCAGTCCTTTTGTGCCTTTTCGTAGGATTCACGCTGCCGTTCGATATTTGCCTGCTTTTCAGCATTATTCTTAATACGATTTGAGATTTCCGATTCAGACTTTCTGATATGCTTAACGCTGTCTTCCTGTTCGAAACACCTTTTTTGAAGTTCTTCAATATCAACAGGCTGCCTGCCTTCAGCATCGGCTCCGGCCTGCTTCAGCAGCTTACTATTTGCGGCAACATCTTTTTGGTAATCATTAATCAGTTTCTCAGCATTCGAAAGCTGCTTTTCAGTCACAACAAAGTCAAGCATCTCCTCTTCACAGGAAAAATTCCTGTCAGCAAGTTTCTGATTAAGAACAGCCCTGAGGTCAGCTTCCTCTTTCTGCTGCGATTCAAGGGTTTCGTTAGCTAATTTAAGGCCGGAATCGGCTGCGGCCAGTTCGTTATCTGCTTTCTGCTTTTCTTCGGTTGCATCATTAATTGCTTTTTCTATATCCTCAGCCTGCTTTTGGGCAGCTTTCTTTTCCTTCAATGCTGTTGCAAGGTCAGCAAATTTCAGGGTTTTAAGTGGCTCAAGAGTTGCATTTGCCTTTGACAGAGCAACCTCGGTCTGATTTTTCCCCGATTCCAGGGCCGTTCGTTCAGCATTAAGCCTGTCAGTTTCATCGCCTCTGGATTTTTCAAGTTTCGCCTTTGAGTTTTTCAATTTTTCGCAATCTTCTCTCAGTGAGTTACGATATTCCGTGTTTTCACTGATTTTACCGGCAAGGTTTTCCTTTGCTTTTTTAAGCATTTCAAGAAGTTCATCAAGGCTTCTGCCTGCAGTGCTTTCATTTGAAAGACCGATTTTGTCTGTGTCCCTGCAGTTTTCAAGGCAGTCCAGCAGTTCTGTTGTCATTCTTTCTTCATGCTCTTCAAGGGCTTTTTTTGCCGTAGCTGCTTCAGCACTATCAGCATTCCGTGTATTCTGCAGTTGTGTAACACGTTCCTTCAGGGCTTCCAGTTCATCTTCAGAAATTGAAGTTTCAGGCAACACAGCAAGTTCCGGGTGATGTGTTGAACCGCAGACAGGGCATTTTTCACCTTCTGCAAGGTCAATCGCAAGAAGGCCCGCCCTGCAGCTTAAGAAAATCTTTTCGGCATTCCTGCACTCCAGGTCCGCATTCTCGCATTCCTCCAAGGATTTCTTAAATTTCTCCTGTTTTTTGTTCAATTCCTTCCGGCGTTTTTCTCTTTCATCCGACTGTTTGTCCAAAACATCCAGGATTCGCTTATTAAGGCCGGCCAGTTTTTCGCCCTCATTCTCAGCATTCTGCAAATCTACGGGCTTGTCCTGCAGTTTTGTAACAACTTTATCCAGTTCTTCTATCTGCTGTTTCAGTTTGGTTTCCGCATCCGTAAGGGCAATATCCCGCTCGGAATTTTTCCGTTTTTCATCAGCAAGGCCTGAAATAAGCTGCGTCAGTTCATCACGCTGCCTGTACTTGGGCTCTTCCTCTTCAAGCCTTGAAATATGCTTTTTGAGGCTTTCAAGTTCCGATTTATGAGTTTCTGCATCAGCCAGACGGTTTCCGGACTCCTTTACGGCAATTTCAGCGTTTAACTTGTCTTTTCCAAGTGAATCTATTTTAAGTTTAGTTGCGGAAACATCTTTATTCTTGGATTTCCAGGCGTCAAAAGCAGGCTTAACCTCATGAGTTGCAACCTTCTGCCGTTCAAGAAGTTTCGCCGTTTCATCTATTTCCTGCTCACGTGCCTTAAGCTCTTTCTGCTCATCCAAAAGCTTTGACAGCCTGTCCAGAATTGCATTATTTGTCTGAGCGGTTGCAAGTTCACTTTTGCTCTTATCAAGTTCATTTTCACGTTCAACAAGAAGTTTGCTGATTTCCTGCAGTTTTTCATTGTCTGCAGCATTAATCTCTTCAATAATATTCAGCAGTTCATCAATATTCCAGGCCGCTCCGGAGCGCTGTGCACGAGACTGGAGTTCATTAAGTCCATCCGACAGCTCTGATTGCTCATCTGCGGAAACATCCCCAAAATACTGAACGATGCTCTGCTCAGCGCTGATTCGTTTTCCGTTGTGCGAATCCAAAAGATGCTTCAGCCCGAACTCAATATTCTTATAACCGTTCGTCATGAAAATTGTACGCAGGATTTCCGTACGCTGCTCGGTTTTTGCATTCAGAAGTTTCCAGAACTCGCCCTGAGCAATCATCGCAATCTGCTTAAACTGCTTATCATCAATGTGGAGCAGTTCCTCAACTGCCTTGTTCACCTGAGTCAGGCCCTCAACCGGCAGACCGTCCTCAACATAAAGGACAGCCTTTTCCTTTTCGGTAACACTTCCCGCGCCTCTCTGTTTGCGTCTTTCATATGCAGGCTGCCGCCACACATGATATTTTCGTCCCTGATGTGAAAAATAAAAATCAACATAGCTTTCAACAGAATCAGCGGCATACTCACTTCTGAGGTTCTTTGTATCACGATATTCCCCGCTTGTTGTACCATAAAGCGCAAAACAGATGGCATCAAAAATAGTGGTCTTGCCGGATCCGGTATCACCCGAAATCAGGAAAAGGCCCTTATCTTCAAACTTCTCAAAATCAATTGCAGGCATAGTGTCCGCATAAGGCCCGA
Organism: Lachnospiraceae bacterium; assembly: GCA_045627185.1. Classification (GTDB taxonomy): domain Bacteria; phylum Bacillota; class Clostridia; order Lachnospirales; family Lachnospiraceae; genus SZUA-448. The sequence continues at coordinate 2,563 of JAZQNE010000110.1, read as the reverse complement.
AGGCACTGATAATCAGCTTAATCGGCTTCATTAATAACACCTGCCTCTCTTGCCACCATACGCATAATGTCCATCTCATCAGGGCTGATTTCACAACCGTACATCTGCTTGTAAAAATCGCCAATCAGATCGGCAAATGAGCGGTTTTGCGCAATCTTTGAAATATCCACCTGCTCAATATCCCGCGTGTGGGAGTTGTCATAATCAATCTTCACGGTATTCGGATAAACCTGCTGGAAAATGCCCATTGCATCATTAACAATATCCTCATCCGTCAAAGTAGCATAAATAAAATCATCAGGTGCCTGAATGTTTTGCTTATCAAGCAGTTCCTGCATTTTTCCGCGTATATGACGCATATTTCGCATGGGTCTGAGGGGAATCAGATCAACCGTCACCTGCGTTTCATGGGCGTTTTCTGACTCTGCGCAATCCCGGGCGTTTTCTGCCACCGTATTGCCTCCGGCGGCCTCTGCGCCCGACATGCCGGCAGCATTCCCCATGCCCCTGCTGCCCTTGAAAATCACAACAGGAACCGACTTGTCATCATTTGCCTCACTCAGTGAATACTTAAGCGGAGAACCGGAATAACGCACCTCATCCCTTCCGATTTTCTGTGGCGAATGAATGTGTCCAAGGGCCACATAATCGAACCGGTCAAAACATTTATAACCGATTTTTTCAACAAGGCCCACACTCTGCGTGCCAATGCTTTCCGACCCGCCAAACGCCGGGTCTTCGCCCTTTCCGGCCACAAACTGGTGTGCTGCAAGCACATTGTATTCATTTTCATCAATCTCTGTATTTTCAAGAATAACCCGCACAGCATCTTCATATGTTTCAATCTTTTTATCCGGGTAAAAATGGCGCACCTGCGATGCTTTAACAAACGGCAAAAGGTACACATTTACTTTCGTCCCATCCTTCTCAAGCGTATGCTTCTTCAGCGTCCCGTCAAAAATGGACGAAATGAAAATCCGGTTAGTTTCAAACAAAGTGCTGCCAAAGTTCAGACGATCATCAGAATCATGATTACCGCTGATTACAAAGGTATCAACCTTTTTCTCCGCCAGACTGCTCAGAAAGCGGTCCAGCAGACCGGTTGCAGCCTCACTCGGAATTGCCTTGTCATAAACATCTCCCGCAATCAGGACAGCATCAATCGACTCCCTGTCAATAATTTCAAGGAGCTGCTCAAGAATATATTTTTGGTCTTCAATCAGGTCGAACTCACCAAGGGACTTTCCAAGGTGAAGGTCTGATAAGTGAAGGAATTTCATGGGGTTGGACATAATGTCTCCTTTCAGCATCAAGTAAAGCAAGTTACGGATAATTTCCGCCTATCCGGCTAAATATGCAAGTTTTCAGCATATTTGAACTGTATCACGTTTCCAGGAGCAGTTTTTTTGTATGCCTGTTCTTTATGCATAAAATCTACAAGATCGCTTTTTTTCATGTTGCCAAGTTTTTCAATTACAATATTTAAAATATCTTTATCATCTTTAGTCAAAGACGGAAAATCCTGCTCTCCGGAAAGTGAAAAATGGTAGGCAGTTGTTTCCTCCATTTCAATTTCTTCGCAAGGTACCCTTTGCAAATCAATTATCTGATTATGGCCTACCGGCACCGTTCCCATAGGCAAAGCCTGATAGACAAGGCCCGTAATGGCATTTCCTCTTCGCTTGAAGGACAAAAAATCCGCATACCACATCAGTTTCATCAATTTAACTTTATAAAGATATTTAACCTTTCCCGATGATGCAAAATACCTGATAACATCCACCACTTTATTCAATGACAGGTCAACATTTCCATGTGCCATTCTGTCGCCCTGATACTTAGCATAACCGGCATCAATAGCTTTTGTCAGGTAGATATCAGGATTAGACTCCAATAAAGCAGTTGCCAGGTTCAGATACCGTTGGAATGCTTCTTCCTGCAGATTTGCCTTTGCCTCAATCAATAAAGACAGATACCATTCGGGATCCGAATCTATTTTTTTCAGAATTGTATCATGTGCTTTGTCTTGAACTTGATGAGATTCATATCTGGTAATGGTCTTCCCTCCCCAGCCCAACAGAATAGACAAATCAGTTTGACTGATTCCGTATTTTGTTCTTATTCCGCTTATTTGCTCAGATGATAAAAGTCCTTCCTGAATTCTGTAAGCGTCTTTCATTCGAATATCATTTTCCTGAATCTGTTGTTCATCCATATACATTACTTCTGCCGCATCGCAAAAAAGATACGAAGCCTCATATTCAACATTAACGCCTTTATAAGTTGTATGTTCATTCACCAAAACAGATTTCACATCATGTTTTTCCATGCAGCACGTACACAATCTTATTTCACTATTAACGATTTTCATATTAAAAACTCCTTTTTCCATATGGGAACATTGCGGGAATAAATGTCTTCTCCGCGTAATGGAACGACATCACAAATGTAACAGTATTTCCATATTCGCCAAGCAAGTGAACCTCACATGACTAAAGTCACGTGCTTCCTGCTTCACGGGGCTTCGCCCCCTGCGACCGTTGCATAGTTTCTCTATGTCTTA
>JAZQNE010000109.1:0-2130 GCA_045627185.1 Lachnospiraceae bacterium | reverse complement strand
TTGATTTGTGTCTGGATTGCCTGGCTGCGTGGGGACGGCATGCGGCTGCCGAAGTTCATGATGCTGCGTCTGAACCCGAAAAAAAAGCCGTCCAAAATGCTTTACGGCGATATGATCGATTATGTGAACGAGAGACCCCCGGAAACCTTTGAGGATCTGGAAGATGAGGAAAAGGACGTCTGTATCCTGCTGGCGGACACGATCTGCTTTATCCTCTTCCTCCTGATTGGCTTGGTGATATAGTGTTCCGTCCGTATTTCCTGTCCGTTTCAGCCCGCAAAGCATAAAAATCTGAAATAAACATCCATCCGCAAAGCGCAATGTCATTTAGATAAGGATGACGGAAGAGAAACTGGAACTAAAACAGGTTCCAGTTTCTTTTTTTGTTAAGAAAAATTGCAGAAAAGGGTTGACAGAATAGTCAAAATGTGCGGCCGCTTTCGCTGCTGAATTGAAAAAGTCAGTAGCGAAAGCGGCCCTTGAAAGCAGGTATGAACCTGATTTCAAGGAGGGCACAGGATGAGCTATTCTACAACCATTAAAGAGGAACTTGTATCTCTCATCAACAAAATGGACCAATATCACTGGTTATTTACCCGAGATGCAAACAAAGATTTCAGTCGTACAAAGAAATGGTCATTTGGAGAGCTCATGAGGTTCATCATCTCGATGGAAGGAAAGTCACTAAAGGATGAACTGCTGGAGCACTTTAATTTCAATATGGATACTCCAACGAACTCATCATTCAATCAGAGACGTGCACAAATATTGCCAGAAGCCTTTGAATTTCTTTTTCGGGAGTTTACCGCCATTGCATCAGTAGAAAAGTTGTTTCATGGTTATCGCTTGCTGGCTTGTGACGGATCGGACTTGTGTATTGCTCATAATCCACAGGATGAAACAACTTATTTTCAATCCACTCCCGACTCAAGAGGTTTTAATCAAATGCAGCTGAATGCTTTGTATGATTTGTTGTCCAGAACATATGTGGATGCAATTATTCAGCCGGCTCGTCAAGAAAACGAGAACAAAGCCATGTGCGATATGATTGACAGATATCCTAAACATTCCAAAGCGCTATTTATTGCCGACAGAGGTTATGAAAATTACAACATCTTTGCTCATGTTCAGGAAAACGGAATGTTCTACTTAATTCGTGCCAAGGATATCACAAGCAACGGAATTGTATCATCACACAAAAACCAATTGCCAAACAATCAGGAATCCTTCGATATTTCTATTTCCACCACTCTGACAAAGAAACAGAATAAAGAAGTAAAAGCCCATAAAGAGAAATACCGGGTCATAATGAAAGACACACCTTTTGACTTTGTTGACTTACACTTCAACTGGTTTTATGAAATGAAGATGCGAGTCGTCCGTTTCCCAATCGCCGACGGTTCTTATGAATGTATTATCACAAATCTTCCACCAGAAGAATTCTCTTCTGAAGATATAAAAGCGCTCTATCATATGCGATGGGGTATCGAAACTTCCTTCCGGGAATTGAAGTATGCCATAGGATTAACTCATTTTCATTCGAAAAAACCTGATTATATTATGCAGGAAATATGGGCTCGTCTGATTCTCTACAACTTCTGTGAAGCAATCACTACCAGAACAATAGCACATCAAAGCAACAGAAAACGGAAACATTCCTATCAGCTGAACTTTACTCGTGCTATTCACATTTGCCGTTTCTTTCTTTCCATACGAAAAGAAGCCCCTCCTGATGTGGAATTCCTCATCAGTCGGGAGCTTCTCCCTGTCCGACCTGGAAGATCAGACCCTCGCAAAGTCAAATTCCAGTCGGTTGTTAGCTTCCTCTACAGAGTAGCCTAACAACTATATTATACATATTTTTGCAACAGATGGAATCATCTGTTTGTTTCGTATACCTATTTTGCTGCTTTTACCCTGAATAAAGAAGAACTGACTACCATTTCCTGGTAGTCAGCCTCTTGCACCCTTTGCCCAATGTCCTTATCTTAATGGCATTGCCTGAAACGGCAGGCGATTTATGGGATCGTCCCGGTCGTTTACGCGTCTTTTTCCGCTGCCTGAAACATATACGAAAAATCCGAGCCGTTATAATTAACGTCCCAATTATAATTCATACCGTTGCAAGAC
>JAZQNE010000108.1:0-7262 GCA_045627185.1 Lachnospiraceae bacterium | reverse complement strand
GGCTTCCGGCATACCTTTGACTTGCTTTTTCCCCATTTGGTATGCTTTCCCCGAGTAGGCATGGATTGTGTCACCCGGCTCGGGCGTGGCGAAATGAGGCTGCAAAATAACTTAGGATACAAAAAAGTTTCGCGTCATAATGTGTTTTTTGCTGACGTTGTCAGTCAAAAAATACATTATGGCACGAAACTAATATTGCATTCTTCAAGTTATTTTGCAGTCACATTAGGGTTTCTGCAACCCGATGGCGTTCATTCCCATGCGCATAACCTTGCACAAAGGGGTAAATAATAAAAGAGTGATGACATAATTGCTTACGCAATGAATAATATCAAAGATCAGGCCGCTGAACAGATATGCGAAGAACAGGCCCTGCCCTCCGATAAAAAGATTAATAAAAGCAAAGGGAATGTCGAACAGCAAGCCATGAGCGCCTGCGACAAGCGCCCATATAAACGGTGACTTTTCTTTTCGGAGAAGCATTGAAACAGCAACAAGCGCGGGCCATACAATCCAATAACCTATAATCCATGGTCCGCTGACTGCAAAAGCCATATCCAAAAGAATAAAAACCGCAACCGAATAAAGTGCCCGCCAGCCAAATATAACTGTTGTGACAATAATCAGAACTGCACACAGATGCACGTTCGGTATGCTGCTCAGAGCAAGTTTCTGCACATAGATAACTGCCCCAAGCAGAGCCAGAATACACATCTCTGCTACAGAAATACTATTTCGCGCCAAATGCTTTTCTTCAGCATTCGGATAGTTATTATTTTCCGGCATATATTTTACCAGCCTGTAGTGAATGTCAGTTCAAATGTATCGCCGTCAGCTATCGGAGTTGTATCAACACCGGTCAAAACTGATTGTCCGCCCTTTGTCAGGCACCACCACTGCTGTTTCGATTCATCCACTGTTTCATCGTCAACGGTCAGAATATAAAGGCCGTAAGCCCCTTCTGTTCCGTCAACCAGTTTCTTTTCATCAAGCGCACCGCGCAAAAATTCTGCATCGGTACTGATTTGAACTGCTTTCTTTGACTCATCGGCATGAGTTACGACAACTGTGATCTTCTTAGCGCCTTTTGTCCCTTTAGGTCCGAAGGCAATCCAGCAGATAATGCCTGCGCAAAGCAGAACAGCCAGCGTTGCAGTCAGTGCAACAATCGATTTTTGTTTCTTAGTCATAAAAAAACTCTCCTTTCTGTACAACCGTAAAAAACGGCCATGGCAACAGCCATGCGGAATCGTACAAAGCAAAGAAGAGAATACATGTATAACAAAAAGCGGCCGGGGCCGCATCTGTTTCTGTTTTCATTCTGTCCGGGGCGCGCGGAGCTTAGTACGATAATGAAAGATGCTGCCGGCCAACAGGCATAGTATTTGACAGCACCAAACAATCCGGGCAGGTCTTCTGACTTAAACACAATTTATGTTTTTGCTGTTTTTTGTGTGTCGCAAAAAGCAGCAAACGATTCACATAAAAGCATTATCACAGTGACGGCCTCGCGCAGGAATTTCACCTGGATTCCCCTGTAAACTGCCTCCGGCACCCCGGGGCAGAACCCGTTCCGTTTACGTTAGCGATTTTATCACTTATAAACAGCTTTTTCAAGCGCAAACATGCACCGGTCAGAAGAATCGAATTAAATCGGCAATCTGTAAAACATCATTATTCCGGTTGTTTTTTGCCCTGATATTTCCGCTGAAGCTTCTTTGAAAGCGTGTTCTTGTTTTTCTGCGGCTTTTCAACGTATTTTTTGCGTTTTTCTCCGATGAACACAAAATAATCATCCGCCTGAATCACCTTAACTCCGCCAAATACAGACTCTATCTTGTTTTTGTACCAGTCAAGGCGCTTTGTGACAAGAACCATTCTTCCGCCAAGCACAAGCTTTTTGAAACCATCCTCGATAAAATGCTTCGCAACGGAAAAGTCCGTATGATACGGCGGATTCGACAGAATCAGGGTGAAATCACTGTCCGGAACAGATTTCAGGCCATCGCTCCTAAGCACCGCTGCCCCGCTGATTCCGTTCAGTTCAAGATTATGCTTTGACAGTTCAACGGCTTCGGGCAGGACATCGCTCATTACAACTCTCTCCCCGCCTATCTGCTTTGCGGCATAAATCCCTACAACACCGTATCCGCAGCCAAGATCAAGCACCTTGTCCGTTTCTGCTATCTGTATTGCATTAAGCATCCGCAGGGTACCTGCATCCAGGCTTTTCGGAGAAAAATAGTAATTGCCCGTATCGCAGGTAATCTCTATTCCGTTAATCGTTTCGGTAATCAGCATAATTATATAAATCCTCTCAAAATATCGGGCAAATTCGGGGCCCGGCAGGTTCCGTCGCAAGCGGTGCCGTAATACAGGCCGGGTCTCAGTCGGTTCCGTCGCAAGCAGCATTATAATGCAGAATTAAGCATTTGCAATTCCCCGATATGGGATCGCGCCGCATGTAATCATAAAGATAATATCCGTCCCGACGCTTCTCAATATGCGTCATCCGCGCAGCCTGTGCGGGCGAATACTGTTCGTATTCGGGAATATATTCGCGGAATGCCCCGGATTCAAAGAAAGAATGCACATATTCTTTCTCCGGGAATCCCTTTTCACCGTAATTCGGACGGCTTTTCACGTTGTCACGCAGATAAAGGTCATGAAGGATGACCTCCGTGATTGCGGCTTCATCGGCATCTTTCTGCTCACATGTCCCGGGCTCATACCGCTTTCCGCAGATTTTCTCAATCAGGAAATCGCGCAGGACACTGTACCTCTCATAACGCGAAAGGCTGATTTTGTCATACTCTTTTGTCTTATAGAAGTGCGCAAGTTCAAGGTAAAAGATGTAAGCATCCGTAAAATACGGCAGTGCAAACTCAAGTGTATTCATGAACTGAAGCGAGTTATGATAGATTTCAAGCACGTTTTCAACGCCTTTAAGTTCAAGCACGTCCGCATAGGAAAGCCACTTTGTGGAGAGAACCTCATAAGGCGGTTCGTCCCTGTATACAATGCCATACTCCTCTGTCCTGTTTTCAATGGGTGACCCCTTCAGAACCTTCAGGAAACCAAGCTGAAGGTTATGGCCGTGCATGGCATATACAGCGTTGAAAGAGTTTCTGAAGGATGCAAGGTCCTCAAAAGGAAGCCCTGCAATCAGATCAAGATGAATATGGCAGTTTTGCGCTTTCAGAAGCTTTCCGACAATGTTTTTCAAGTGCTGCGTATCAGATTTTCTGTTGATTGCGGCAAGCGTGTCCGGATTTGTTGTCTGGACACCGATTTCAAGCTGAATCTGACCGGGTCTGAGCGATGCTATCAGCTCAATTTGGTCATCTGTCAGAAGCTCTGCTGCTATCTCAAAATGGAATTCGGTAACGCCGTTATCATGTGCCTTAATGTATTGCAGAATGCCCTCCGTATGCTCACGGTTGCAGTTAAAAGTCCTGTCAACAAACTTCACAAGCGGGATTTTTGCATCAAGAAAATGCTGCAGTTCAGCGTAAACCAGCGGCAGGCTGCGAAGGCGCACCTTACGGTCCACAGACGACAGGCAGTAGCTGCACGCAAAGGGACATCCGCGGCTTGATTCATAATAAACGATGCGGTTGTCAAAAACATTCAAATCGGGATAAGGGAACGGAACATCGTCAAGCGTAAGTGTCTCACAGATTTTAACCTTGGGAAGGCTGTCCTGCGTTCCTGTCAGATATCCCTCACAAACCTCCAAAAAGCTCTGCTCGCCCTCTCCTGCGATGATTCCGCGCACGTATGGCATCTTTTCAAAAACTTCCTGCGGATTGTAGGAAACCTCAGGCCCGCCAAGCCAGATATCCGTGTGCGGAAGCACCTTGTTCAGGCTGTCACACACCGTCCGGACATAAGAAATGTTCCAGATGTAACAGGCAATCGCCAAAACATCGGGCTGCGCCTCAAAAATATCCGCAACAGTTGTTTCAGGTTCACGGTTTATAGTATATTCGCGGATTTCAAGAGCATCCTCAAGCTCTGTGCGGAGCAACGCGGGATTGCCCGCGCCAGCTGCCATCGTCCCGGCTTTTTGAACCGCATATTCCTTAAGATAATAAACCGCAGGATTTGAATGTATAAACTTGCTGTTAATTCCCACAAGCAGGATTTTCATTTCGTCATTGCCCCCATATTTCAGCCTTTGCCTTTCGTTTCTTAATTTATCTGATTCTTCTTCCAGACATATTCAGAATAAACCTTATAATACGGGATAAAGTCTAAAGCAACTGCAGAATCACTTGACACCATACGTCTTAATACTTCTCTGTCAAGAACATCCATAGGCGTTGTATTATCATCCACAAGAACGTATGAATGTTCATACGTAAAAGTAGCATATTCCGTTGGAGCGCCACATTTCAGCTCACGCAGGTAAAGATATGTTTTTTCGGGAAGGTCCACACCCTTTTCCTCATACACCACATATTCCCCATTTATTTTGTGAACGGGCTGCAAGAGAAAAGATGTACCGTCATACGTCAACCTGCTCAAATAGAGCGAAGGATAGTCATCTTTGCTTGTAATCTTTAACTCCTCGCTCAAACTCGAATAATCCACGCGAAAAACTTTTCCAAAGTTAATAACTGCTGCCTCTCCGCGCTGAGTTTTCTCATAAAACTCCTGCCATCTGAGTTCTCCGTTGCCTATTTCGGCATCATCCTCAATCACAAAGCCGGCATTTTTAGCGTCCTCAATATCTTCCTCCAAAACACATGTTGGCGGCAGGTGGTCATAAATATATTTTTTCTTCCCGGTAAAGCCTGCTTTGTTTTCAACGCAAAGAATCCTGTTGATATCCGGGAACTCTGCCAAAGTGTAAAACTTCCAGACCTTAGGATTATCAGGATCTGAATTGTCCGTAGCAGTATAAAGTAAAGAATCCTTTGTATAACCGCCATTATAAGGCATATTGTAGTCATATCTGTATATATTTCCGTCAATCGGAATAAAAACATACCCCGCTATAAAACCATCCCGGTTCACCGTGGATGGTGTAAGCGTGCTCTGAACGCCCGGATACTGTATTATATTATTTCCTGCAATTTTACTTTTTCGAATCAAATATACCGCAACAGCAGCAATACACAGTAAAACGATAGCACACAGCAGGATAAGCTTTTTCTTCATATAGTACCTCTCAAAATATTTTTCAGCATTTCGACGATTACCCGCAATATTTTCTTTCATTTCATCAGCAGAAAATCAGCCAGCACAGCCCAGGTTGCAAGCGAGTAGAATACTCCCTTTTCGTCCCTTCCGGACTGATATATCTCACGTGCCTCATCCTTCGTAAGCATAACAAAATCGCCAAACATCTCACCGCCAACAGCACCGTCATGATTGAGTTCGGAAATATCGTCACGATAAATATCAGCACGCAGGAAAGCGTTGCTTTCGTCAGTCATACCGGGCGTTGAAAAGGCACACGGATTAATCACCGTGATTTTGTCCGTATCACGCACAGTAATTCCGGTTTCCTCTTTAATTTCGCGGACAGCCGATGTCACAAGTGCATTTCCGCCCTCAATATCCTCAGGATCAATCAGCCCCGCTACCGGGCTCAGCATAAACTGCGCAACCGGATATCTGAACTCATACGAAAGCAGGAGCTTTGGTTCCTCATTTTTAAGATGCAGCACAACCGAAACCGTAACCGCATCAGGAAGCATGTTCTTCAGCTCATCCTCTGATTTCAGCGCAACAATATTATCCTTATTGCGCCTTGTAGCCTCAAAATAATGGCGACCTTCAGCATACTGAAGGTCATAAAACTTCAGGAACTTCGCGTCCTGCAATGTAACGATGTTTGATTGTGTCATTCCGGGTTTATCCATAATATATCTCCGTTTCATAAGTTCGTCGCACTATTTTTTCTGAAACTATAATAGCTTAACAATGTGAACTTTTTTTGTTCAATCCATAGAATTCTTAGTTATTTTATCACAATCTTCCCCCATTTAACAGTTCAATTTTCACCATGCCCCTGCTCCTGACCAACCAATTACCGCAATACGGTTGGGAAAGGCATTCCGTAAGCCGCCCATGTCAAAACAAAAAAACCGGGGTTGTTAAGCAACAACCCCGGAATCGAAACAAATTACATCATGCCCATGCCGGCGCCTGCACCTGCGGGCATTGCGGGCTGGTCTTCTTTGATGTTCGCAACAGCGGACTCTGTGGTAAGGAAGGTAGAAGCAACTGATGTAGCGTTCTGAAGAGCGGTTCTTGAAACCTTAGCGGGATCAAGAATGCCGGCCTTAGCCATATCTACATATTCCTCAGTAAGAGCGTTGAAACCGATTCCTTCATTCTCTTCTTTAACCTTGTTAACAATTACAGCACCCTCAAGGCCTGCATTCTCAGCGATGCAGAACAGAGGAGCCTCCAGAGCCTTAAGAACAATCTTGGCACCTGTTCTCTCATCACCTTCAAGGCCGGCTGCAAGCTCTGCAACCTTCTTTGAAGCGTGGATAAATGCCGAACCGCCGCCTGCTACGATACCCTCTTCAACAGCTGCCTTTGTAGCAGCAAGAGCATCCTCCATACGAAGCTTAGCTTCCTTAATTTCTGTTTCGGTAGCTACACCAACACGGATAACTGCTACGCCGCCTGCAAGCTTAGCAAGACGTTCCTGAAGCTTCTCACGGTCGAAATCAGAAGTAGTTTCTTCAATCTGCTTACGAATCTGAGCAACACGTGCTGCGATTTCGTCTTTATTGCCGCATCCGTCAACGATGATGGTGTTTTCCTTCTGAACCTTAACGGATTTTGCACGGCCGAGCTGCTCAAGAGTAGCTTCCTTAAGGTCAAGACCGAGTTCATCGGAAATAACCTGGCCGCCTGTAAGGATTGCAATGTCCTGAAGCATTGCCTTACGTCTGTCACCGTAGCCGGGAGCCTTAACAGCAACTACATTGAAGGTTCCGCGGAGTTTGTTGATAACAAGTGTTGTAAGAGCTTCGCCCTCGATATCCTCAGCAATGATAAGGAGTCTTGCGCCGGACTGAACAATCTGCTCAAGAACGGGAAGAATCTCCTGAATATTTGAAATCTTCTTATCTGTGATAAGGATGTAAGGATCGTCAAGATTTGCTTCCATCTTGTCCATATCGTTTGCCATGTATGCGGAAACATAACCGCGGTCAAACTGCATACCTTCAACAAGATCAAGCTCTGTCTTCATTGTCTTGGACTCTTCAATGGTGATAACGCCGTCCTTTGAA
>JAZQNE010000107.1:0-9134 GCA_045627185.1 Lachnospiraceae bacterium | reverse complement strand
GAACTTAACATCAACCGTGTTGATCCAATTGATCCTAAGCCTAGGTTGACTATCGCTAATCTGACATGCCGTAATTCTGAAGGCATTAAAAAGTTGAGTAATGTTGGTTTTGTGGCCTATGGTGGTGAAATCCTTGGCGTTGCTGGTATTGCTGGTTCAGGCCAGAAGGAACTGCTTGAAGCAATTGCCGGTCTTCAGCATGTTGAAAAAGGCTCGGTAATGTACACTCCCGATGGCGCCGATTATTCAACAGAACTTGTTGGAAAGACACCCAAGCAGATCAGGGATATTGGCGTTGTTCTTTCTTTCGTTCCCGAAGACCGCCTTGGAATGGGCCTTGTGGGTTCAATGGGCATGTCGGACAATATGATGCTTAAGTCTTATGACAACGGCAAATCGGTATTTACCGAAACAAAAGCGCCCAGGGCACTTGCAGGCGAAATCAAGGAAAATCTTGAGGTTGTTACGCCTGATATTGCAACACCTGTCAGCCGTCTTTCGGGCGGTAATGTTCAGAAGGTGCTTGTTGGCCGTGAAATAGCTGCTGCTCCTTCAGTGCTTATGACAGCTTATGCGGTACGCGGACTTGATATTAACACATCGTACACCATCTACCATTTGATAAATGAGCAGAAACAAAAGGGCGTTGCCGTTATTTTTGTAGGTGAGGACCTTGACGTGCTCCTGGCACTTTCAGATAAAATACTTGTTCTCTGCGGAGGAGAAGTTAACGGAGTTGTTGATGCAAGAACAACAACCAAAGAAGAAATCGGTCTGCTTATGACAAAGAAGACAGGAGGTGCAGAAAATGGCGCAGAATAAAGAGAAAAAAGAGCCTCTTGTACGTATTGCCAAAAAGGGTAAGATTTCTGCAAAGCAGGCATGGATGTACAGAATCCTGTTTGTAATTGCGGGACTTCTGGTAACCGGTCTGTTTGTACTGGCTGCCACGGGAATAAATCCGCTGAACCTCTATATTGCAATGGTTCGCGGAACTTTTAAGAACAAATATGCAATAACAAAGACAATCAAATACATTACAGTGCTTCTCTGCCTGGGTGTAGGCCTTGCACCGGCCTTCAAGATGCGCTTCTGGAACATAGGCGCACAGGGACAGATGCTTATGGGTGCTCTGGCAGCATCGGTTGTAGCACTGAATTACCGAGACATGAAGAGCGGCCTGCTTATTCCGCTTATGTGCCTTGCAGCAATTGTTGCAGGTGCAGTCTGGGGCCTGCTTCCCGCAATTTTCAAGGCCTTCTGGAATACGAACGAAACGCTTTTCACGCTGATGCTTAACTACATTGCAATGTACTGGGTAATGTACCGTGTTGATGACTGGAAGGGCGAAAGCTCAGGCTTTGCATCATTCAAGCAGATTGCTCCGAATGCTGTAATGCCAAGGCTTTTCGGAGAAAATTTCTACCTTTCCACCATTTTTGTCATGATTCTGACAGCAATCATGTATGTTTACATGAAACGTACAAAACACGGCTATGAACTGGCTGTAACGGGCGAATCGGAAAATACCGCAAGATATGCGGGAATCAACGTTCGCAAGGTTATTATCAGAACAATGATAATGTCCGGCGCTATCTGCGGTTTCTGTGGATTCATTACCGCTTCCGGCATTGATTTTACACTTTCGGCACAGATGAACAGCGGCTATGGCTTTACGGCGATTGTTGTTGCATGGCTTGCGAAATTCAACCCGTTCGGAATGATCGGAACATCGTTCATGATGATCTTCTTCCAGAATGCCGCTACCGAAATCAGCACAATGTATCCTAACGATGCATCAACATACCTTGCCAACATCATTCAGGGTATTATCCTGTTCTTTATTCTTGCGAGCGAGTTTGCAATCAATTACAGACTTGTATTCCGCAAAAAAACCGCAAAGGAGGTAGAAGCATGACATTTGTATGGAACACTGCCAGCATGATAGGCTGGATTGTAATGGCGGTCAACTTTGGTGCGGTTATCCTTTACGGTGCACTTGGTGAAATCCTGACGGAGAAGGCGGGACACCTGAATCTTGGCGTTCCCGGAATTATGCTCTGCGGAGGAATTGCAGGATTTGCATCGACATTCTATTATGAAAGACTTGCGAAAACACCTACCGCTTTCGGAACAATTGCTGTCGGAATGCTTGCTTCAATGGCTGCTGCCATGCTTGCAGGTCTGATTTATTCCTTCCTTACCATAACCCTTCGCGCAAACCAGAACGTAACCGGCATTACGCTTACAACGTTCGGTATAGGCATAGCAAAACATTTTGGCAGCATTATCAGCATGAAAGCCGGAAGTACGGCACTTATTGCTTCTTTTGCCAACGATGTGTATAATAAACGCATTCCGTTTCTTTCGGATAGGCTTGGGGTGGTTGGAGAAATCCTTTTCAGTTACGGATTTCTTGTTTACCTTGGCGTGATTATTGCTATTGTTTTGCAGATAATCCTTAACAAAACACATGCGGGACTCAACCTCCGTGCAATAGGAGAGCATCCCGCAACAGCGGATGCAATGGGCATCAATGTTACTAAGTACAAGTATGTTGCAATTCTTTCCGGCTCAGCAATTTCGGGCCTTGGCGGATTCCTTTACCTGGTTATTAATCAGGTTCAGTGGTCGACTGCTCTTGATATTGAGGGCATGGGATGGCTTGCCGTTGCGCTTGTAATTTTTGCAACCTGGAAGCCCGCGAATGCGATCTGGGGCAGTTTTATGTTCGGTTTCCTTACAAAAGCCGGTGCATATGCACTGTCATTCATCAACGGAGTAAACATTTCGCAGAACATCTGGAGTATGGCACCTTACGTAGTTACAATCATCGTGCTGATTGTCGTAAGCTTTAGAAAGAAACGTGAAAATCAGCCGCCGGCCGCACTTGGCCTGCCTTATTTCAGAGAGGAGCGTTAACGGTGGAACGCATTATTCACCTTAATACCGTTGATTCAACAAACAATTACCTGAAAAAACTTGCTTACGACGGTGCCCCGTCAGGCACTGTCGTAATTGCGGATTCACAGACTGCCGGGCGCGGGCGCCTTGGCAGAAGTTTTGTATCTACTCCCGGGGACGGAATATATATGTCATATCTTTTCAAACCCGAGAAATATACAGCTGAGGCTGTTCGCCTTACTGCCCGCACGGCCGTTGTTGTAAGTGATGCAATTGAAGGCTATCTTCGCATCAGACCTCAGATAAAGTGGGTTAATGACCTGCTTATAAACAAGCGCAAGTTCTGCGGAATTCTCACGGAAATGTCGACAGATGGGGATAACAATCCGGTTGTCATTATAGGAGTGGGGATAAATACAAACAAAAAGGTTGCGGATTTTCCTGAGGAGCTTCGCGGTTTTGTGGGATCCATATGGTCCGAAACCGGCCGAAGAGTGGAAAATAACACGCTTGCATCGCTTGTGATTGCTGCACTTGACCGTATGGCAGCGGATTATCCCGGCGATGAAGAAGATTACATTTCAAAATATCGCAAGGCCAGTGTTATAGAAGGCAAAAAGGTTATTTTACACGGAAACGGTGACCGTGAAGCCACCGTTGTCCAGATTAATGATGATTATTCACTTTGTGTGCGTTTCCCTGACGGAAACATGAGCAGGGTGAGCAGCGGAGATGTTTCAATCCGCGGAATTTACGGGATTCTGTGAGCTGAAGAACGTTGACAAAAGACACAAAAAGAGATATCAACATCACAAAAAGAAAAGCTTTAATCGAACAGCTTGCAGCAAGCAGCGGCCAGACCTTTGAGACGGCGGAAAATAACCGTCAAATCACGGATAATGTGAATGCTGCGGTAAATGAATTTTTATTTATCCCTGAAATTAAATTTCTTTCTTCCCTCAGCATAATCTGCCACAATGTGCCCGTCCCCGTTCAGGCGGTATTTGTAGGTTACAAGCCCTTCAAGGCCTACGGGACCGCGTGCGTGAAGCTTGCCGGTACTGATTCCGACCTCTGCTCCGAAACCGTATCTGTAACCGTCTGCAAAACGTGTGGAACAGTTAACATAGCAGTTCGCGGAATCAACAAGAGAACAGAATTTGTCGGCAGCGGCAGAATCTTCGGTAATGATGCAGTCCGTGTGGTGAGAACCGAAGGTGTTGATGTGGCGTATTGCTTCATCAATGTCGCTTACAGCCTTGACAGAAATGATGTAATCAAGGTATTCGGTGTTGAATTCTTCATCGTTCATAAGCTCACCGTGAAGAACCGGCATAAGTTCGGCCGTACAGCGTAATTTGACATTTTTCTCACGGAGGGCATTTGCAAGAGCCGGGAGAAAATCAGTTGCAATTTCACGGTCGACAAGAAGTGTCTCGGTTGCGTTGCAAACTGATACATACTGCGTTTTTGCATCGGTAACAATACGGATGGCCTTCTCAAAATCGGCAGCCCTGTTAACGTAACTGTGACAGATGCCATCGGCATGGCCCATTACGGGAATACGCGTATTGTCCATGATGTAACGCACGAAAGCGTTTGAACCGCGCGGAATAAGAAGGTCAACAGAAGTATCGCACCGGAGAAGCTCTGCAATTTCGGAACGTTCCTCTGCCTGGAACAGGCAGCCCTCAGGAAGTCCGGCAGAAACAGCCGCTTTGTAAATGATGTCGAAAAGAGTTTTGTTTGTGTTCTTTGTTTCGCTTCCGCCCTTTAATACGGCACAATTGCCGCTTTTAAGGCAGAGGGTTGATATCTGAATTAATGCATCCGGACGAGCCTCGAAAATAACGCCTATAACACCTATGGGGCATGTAAAACGCGTGAGTTCAAGGCCTTCGTCAAGTTCGCGGGAAAGAGTGATTTTGCCAAGCGGATCCGGAAGGGAAATCAGATCGCGGATGCCTTCAAGAACGCCTGAAAGCTTGGATTCGTCAAAACGGAGCCGTTTTTTTACGGGAGTCGGGACATTGGCTTCGTCTGCGGACTGAAGGTCCTTTTTGTTGGCTTCAAAAATCGCATCCCGATTATCGGAAAGAGCATCCGCAATTGCTTTGAGTGCACGGTTTCTGAGCTCGACCGGTGCAGATGCAAGAATGGGGCTGCTTTCAAGCTTCATCTTTTTTGTTGCGCTTCGAATATCCATACTGTTTCCTCCGAAAGGCTTTTGTAAGGTAAAATCCTGTTAAATCATGTGTAGGGAATGTTGTTTGTCAGTACTGCGTGTTATAATTTGAGTAGTTTTCCTCATATTCTCCGCCAATTGCGTCATGACCGCTTATATCAAGGTAAAACGCGGCTTCTGCCGTTTTCATATACGGAATAAGAACATATTCGCCAAGGCCGCAGGAACAAAAGGCAGCCAGCAGAATCCATCCAAAGAAGCTAAAGTTCAGAAGAAAAAGGTCAAGCCTGTGTCCCTGCATCATCTGCTTTGAACGACGTATTGCCTCCAAAGGGCTTAACTCAGGGTTTTCTGCATAAATGTACGGGGCCATGGAATAACTGTAAGCGGCAATAATACCCGGAATAATAAACAGAAGAGACCAGAGTGCAATAAAAAAATAAGTCAGAAACATAAGAACCCAGGGCTTCCAAAAGCATGAAAAATATGAGAACAGATTTGATATTTCTGCTTTTTCTTTCTGTGTTACAAGGTTCAGGTAGAAAGATTTCAAACCGACATTAATACATGAAGAAATAAATGATAAGGCTATTAATATAATTATGGCAAATCCGAGAAAAACTATGAAGGCCGGTTCGAGAATCAGTACTTTGAATAAGTTGACGGCTTCATCCCACAGGGACTCATATATTTCAAATGAACTCGGAATAATGTTAAGGATAATATATTTATTAACAACAGTTTGTGTTACTCCGCTTATGGAAAGTGCAATGCTGATAAGAGAAGAGGCACCGTTTAAAATCAATGTTGCGACAAAAGTGACAAGGATTGCGGTACCCCAGTTGCCTGACAGCTTTTCCAGAGCGGTTTTTTTGTAATACCGGTTCATATCGATAACTCCTTAAAGTAATAACTGCAGATGTTGGGGTTGTGGTTTGTCTTAATAAAG
Organism: Lachnospiraceae bacterium; assembly: GCA_045627185.1. Classification (GTDB taxonomy): domain Bacteria; phylum Bacillota; class Clostridia; order Lachnospirales; family Lachnospiraceae; genus SZUA-448. Next base: position 3,096 of record JAZQNE010000107.1, on the reverse strand, counting down.
ACAAGCCTGTATTAAGTGGCATTATAGCAAAAAACAGACGGCTCCGCAACGTTTACGGAGAAAACAGAATAAAATAATTCACAAATAAAATCAGAATAAACAGCGAAAAATCGTCAAATAAAAAACAAGAATAAAGTTGCAAGAAAATGAATAATGTAGTATAAGTATGCTATATCGTAATCAGGGAGAAATGCCATGAAAAAACCGATAATCACAAAAACACAGCTTGAAGAAATAGTGAAAAAATATCCAACTCCTTTTCATATTTATGATGAAAAGGGGATCCGTGAGAACTGCCGTGCACTCAGGGAAGCTTTCGCCTGGAATAAGGGCTATAAGGAATTCTTTGCGGTAAAGGCCACTCCGAATCCGTACATACTTCAGATACTGCATGAGGAAGGATGCGGAACGGATTGCGCATCAATGGCGGAGCTGGAGCTGTCCAGACGTTCGGGCATTGTCGGAGAGGAAATAATGTTTTCCTCAAATGATACGCCTGAGGGCGAATATACCTTCGCAAAGGAACTTGGCGGAATCATTAACCTTGACGATATCACCATGGTTGATTTCCTTGAAAAAGAATGCGGAATTCCGGAAACAATCTGCTGCAGATACAATCCGGGCGGCGTTTATACCGTAAGCAACGGGATTATGGACAATCCGGGAGACGCAAAGTATGGCATGACAAAGGAACAGCTTATCCAGGCATTTACACGCCTTAAAGAGCTTGGCGCAAAGCGTTTCGGAATCCATTCTTTCCTTGTCAGCAACACTGTTACGAATGATTATTACCCGGCTCTTTCCAAAACGCTTTTCGAGCTGGCCGTTGAAGTAAAGGAACGCACGGGAATTGCTGTTTCCTTCATAAATCTTTCGGGCGGAATAGGAGTTCCTTATCTGCCTGACCAGCCTGCAAACGATATTTACGTTATAGGCGCCGGCGTTCACAAAGCTTTTGATGAAATCATGGTTCCCGCAGGAATGGGTGACTGTGCTATTTATACGGAGCTCGGCAGATATATGCTTGCTCCGTTCGGACAGCTGATTACAAAGGTTATTCATGAGAAGCATATTTACAAAGATTATGTTGAGGTTGATGCCTGTGCCGTAAACCTTATGCGTCCCGCAATGTACGGAGCATATCATCACATTACCGTTTTCGGTAAGGAAAATGAGCCCGCAACATATCTTTGCGATGTGGCCGGCTCCCTCTGTGAGAATAATGACAAATTTGCGATTGACCGTATGCTCCCTCCGGTTGAGATTGGAGATTATATTGCTATTCACGATACGGGCGCTCACGGTTTTTCAATGGGATACAGCTACAACGGCAAGCTTAAATCAGCGGAACTTCTGCTTCGCGAAGACGGCTCCGTAAAGCAGATCAGACGTCCCGAAACCATAGAAGATTACTTTGCCACGCTTGATTTCGGAAACTTAAACGATTGATGTTTTTTCTGCGTTTTTTCTTCTTTTTTTGCTTGACAGAAATGTGTCAAAAGGCGAAAATATTAGCAGATGATATTTAATCCGGCAGTCGGAACCGAATGTCATCCGCAATATGGGTAACCCCCAAAAGAAGGAGAAAAGTTATGAAAAAAATCATGAGTTTGATCCTGTGCCTCGCTCTTGTTGCAGCTATGTTTACCGGCTGTGGCAAGAATACGAAGGAATACAAGATCGCAGTAGTTACTGATGTTGGTCAGCTTATGGACAAGGGCTTCAACCAGGGAACATGGGAAGGCGCTAAAAAATATGCTGAAGACCACAAACTTACCTACAAGTATTATCAGCCCGCTAACGGATCAGATGCATCTGATAATGACCGTGTTGAGGCTATGAAGCAGGCCATTGCAAACGGTGCTGAAATCATCGTTGCACCCGGTTTCCTTCAGGCAACGGCTATGGAGCAGGTTGCTAAAGAAAATCCCAACGTTAAGTTCGTATTTGTTGATGGTTGGGCAATGGGTCTTAAGAACGTAACCGCTATCGTTTACAAGGAGCAGGAATCAGGCTACCTTGCAGGCTATGCAGCAGTTATGGAAGGCTACACCAAGCTTGGTTTCACCGGTGGTGGCGGCGGCACAAACCCTGCATGTAACCGTTTCGGTTATGGCTTTGTTCAGGGCGCTAATGATGCAGCTAAGGAAAAAGGCATTAATGTTGATATTAAGTTCAGCTTCAAGTATGGCTCAAGCTTCTCTGCATCTACAGAGCTTCAGACACAGATTGCAGGCTGGTATGCTAACGGCACAGAAGTTGTTTTCTCATGCGGCGGCTCAATGTTCAGTTCTGTTAAATCAGCAGCTTATGAGTATCCGAACGCAAAGATCATCGGTGTTGACGTTGACCAGTCAGGTGAATCTGAAAAGGTTATCACCAGTGCTGTAAAGGGCCTTTCTGCTTCTGTAGAGAAGGTTCTTGGACAGTTCTTTGATGGCAAGTGGGATGCAGAACTTGCAGACAAGGCTCAGAACCTTGGTGCTACTGAGAATGCAACAGGTCTTCCTACCGATACATGGAGCATGAAGAACTTCACAGTTGACCAGTACAAGGCACTTCTTGATAAAATTGCTAAGGGCACAGTTGTTCCGGATGCAAATACTCCTGAAGATGCTAACAATGGCGATTGGCTGAAAGACTTCTCAAATGCAAAGGTTGATTTCGAGAAATAATTAAGAAAACGCGGGGTGGCGGCATGCCGCTACCCCGTTTTTTTTACATTACGGATGTTAGCTGCTTGTAAATAATGCGGTAAAAGGCAACTAAAGGAGAAAAAATGGGGTCAGAGAATAACGTTACAAATGTTATTGAGGCAGGGAATACGACTAATAACAGCGAATATGTTATTGAGATGAGAAATATCACTAAAGAATTTCCCGGAATTATTGCCAACGATAACATTACTCTTCAGTTAAGAAGAGGAGAAATTCATGCGCTGCTCGGGGAGAACGGTGCAGGAAAATCAACGCTTATGAGCGTTCTGTTCGGTTTGTATCAGCCTGAAAAAGGTGAAATACTTAAGGACGGACAGGTTGTTAAAATTAACAATCCGAATGATGCAAATGCACTCGGTATAGGAATGGTTCACCAGCA
>JAZQNE010000106.1:0-23083 GCA_045627185.1 Lachnospiraceae bacterium | reverse complement strand
ATGGTCACTGCTCTGAACAATATTTCTGTTTCTTTGCCCAATAGAGGTCTGGTTATAATTCTCGGTAAAAACGGGTGTGGAAAAACCACTTTTTTATATACAATTGCCGGACTTGTTTCGTGCGATAATGGGGAAATATTTATTGGTAAAAAAAATATAGTATCTCAAACGGAGAGAGAATGGGACGATTTTCGAAATGCAAATGTAGGGTTTGTGTTTCAGGACTATCAATTGTTAGAAGATTTAACTGTTGAGGATAATCTTCTTTTGGTTACTTCTATTCGTAAGGAAGCAGATGGCTGCATGAGCATAGATAAAGCACTTGAGCTTGTGGACCTTCCAAATTACGAACGTCGAGCGGTCGGAAGCCTGAGCGGAGGTCAAAAGCAGAGAGTGGCAATTGCCCGGGCAATTATCAAAAATCCCATAATGATATTGGCTGATGAACCGACAGGGCATCTTGATGAAACTGCAAGTAAAGATATCTGGAACCTGCTGAAACATATTTCCTCCGATGCGCTGGTTGTAGCTGTTACGCATGATAAGAGCATTGCTCTTGAGTATGCTGACAAAATTATTGAAATGAGCAATGGAGAAATCATTTCGAATACAGCAGAGTCGGATGAATTAAATGTTAACTCAGCGAATGAGGAGGAAATGCTTTCACAGCCTAAATTATGTGGATTTTCGCTCCGCAAATTAATAACAATTGTCAGGAGAAAAATCAAGGCATCGTTTGGCAAACATTTTGTATCCGCTGCTTTACTTGCATTGACAGCCTGCCTCTCTTTTTTTGCTTGCAGTCTTTACTCCTATGACTACAGTAAAATACTTGAAAAGCATCTTTCACAGGAAAATTTTACTTTTGTTCCCTTAATTGATTCGGTTGAGTATACGGATGTTTTCCAGGTTTGGGAAAGCAAATCTGTTTCCAAAGGGGAATTATTGTACAAAAACATGGTGAAAAACTTTGGGGAGGAAAATGTCTTAAAGAGTAATTTTCAATCATTCTCCGCAAGTAATGGGAAATATCAGGGTTGGGTGGTTACTTTTAGGGCGAATAACTGTCCGAAGCTGGTTATTGATGGAAAACTTCCGGAGAATTTCAATGAGGTTGCACTAACGGACTTTCTTTTGGATGCTCTTGGTGTAAATAAAGGGGATGTTGTGCTGACCGATTCGGGAGAATGTACCATTGTCGGAGTGATTCAGACTGACTATATAGAGAATAATATTCGACAAAAAAGCCTGCTTGGACAAACAACAAAAGTTGACGATTATAAATTGGATAATGTGTATAATCTTGCGGTGACTGGTTTGGAACAATTCACAACAGATACATCTGTTTCTCTGGTTGGTGGTGATTTCCTGTATGAAGGAAGATTTTCGCAATATGTCAGCAGAAGCCTTTCATATGGAAGCAATGAAATATTTACTCCTGCAATAATGGCCGGAAAAATGCCAAATGGTGATAATGAAGTTTTGGTGAGTGACGAGGTTTTGTCTGAAGCACTCGGAGAAGAATTCTTCAATCAGGGAATAGATTTTGAAGGCTTGCATTATGATTTTATTGATTTGCATAATCCGACATTTGAGAATTTCTACTCGGATATTCTTAACCTGTATGATATATTTCCAAATGGAATCAATGTGGTAGGCGTATATGAAGCAAATTCTGAAGTGCCGAATGTGTTGGTCTCCAAAAGCAAGTGGGATGAGATTGAAGCTGCTTATTTTTATTATGAACCCGATCGTTTGATGTTGAAGCTTTCTGATAACATTCAGGGAATTGGTAAAAAAATAAAAAACAGCGGCCTGCTTGTAGATGAATATGCTGCTCTGGAAATGGAGTGGACGAGCCACACGTTTGAGAGAATTCGACCATATGTGGGGTTGGCTTTGGGAATTGTGCTTCTTATAGCAGTGCTTGCTTTGCTTAACTGTATGGGCTTCATTGTAAGAGATTCACTTGGCGAAATAGGCATTTACAGAATATTGGGAGTAAGAAAAAAAAGCTGCTATGACGTTTTTGTTTTGGATGCGGCAGGAATAGTGATTACATCGGTTTTATTAGCCGGTCTGCTAATTACATGTGTTCTGAGAATTGTTAATTATAAATATCGGAGCATGTATATAGAGTATAATATTTCTGTTCTGTCGTTCGATATGGCGCTTTATTTATTTGTTATTCTGACACTTGCTGTTTTGAGTATGGGGTTAATTATTTTACCCTTAAAACAGTATTTGAATCAGAAACCTACAGAAATGTTAAAACATTCTTCTCAAAACTAAATATTACTTGACAACCGTACCCTGTGCACGTATAAGGGATTTCAGTGCTCAGAGGTACGGTTTTTTGCGCAATAATATGCAAAATAACGACAATAGAACAGAAGGCAAAAATGGCTTGGAAGAGCAGGATTTATCTGAACAAAATGCTTCTTGAAGCTATTTTTTTTACAGTTTACAGAGAAACAGAGCTTAAACATTTATTATGAGGTAAAAGGATTTCAAAAAGTATCTTCAATTTATATAATTGCAAACGTTTGCAACAATTTGACAAAATATCTACAATAATTTGCGTTTTAACGAATAAAGCAAAAAAGTCTTTGTGCAATATTACCAAAAAAGTGGTATACAAATTGTTATTGCAAACGATTGCAATGTCAAAAGAATCGTGGTATAGTATGAAACGTAGTAGTAAATATGTATAAATTGCCGATTGCACTTTTGTACGTTTTTTGGGGGACGACATGGGACATAGATTTAGGCAAAAATCTTTTTTGGGGGCACTGGCTGTAATTGCCCTTTCAATCATTTTTTGTGGCTGTCAGAAAGTATCAGATGGGAATCCGACAGCATCTGCAGCAGGCATTTCGGGAACACCGTCTCCTGCCGTTTCACCTACAGGAACAACCCCTTCGGGTAATGATTTTCCTGTATTTTCTCACACAGAATTATTTGAAAACAATATGCTGCTGTATCTGGTTGACTGTGGAGCGCCCGCGTCTTCAGCATTGGGACTGTATCAGTCGGTTTCGGATATGGATTTTGGCATGGATCAAAAGACAAAAATCCAATGGGGTTATGTGTCTGACCCTTCCGTGATTACGGGTAAAGATACAACCGGAAGCGGAATTACGGAATACAGCAGACTGGTTGATCAGGAAACCTCCGTATGGACTGAACAAAGCGGTATCTGCTACAGCTTCGGAGTTCCAAAAGGCACCTACAGAATAGTATGTGGCTTCTATAATCCGTTCAGCGTACGAAAAATAGATATCCTTGCGGAGGGCAATACGCTTGTTTCGCAGGAAAAGATATTCAAATATACAATTACTGAGCTGGTCTGCGAACAGACCGTAACGGACGGCATGCTGGATATCCGTGTTACAAATCTTAAACGCGGTAAGGACAAGATGCAAAGCCCCATGCTTACTTATATTAAAATAGAAGCGGTTCCCGAATATGACAGAGAGTGGCTTGAACTGTTTGCCGGAAAGCTTCTTTATAAAGAAGATATGGACTCAGTTTATACTGAGACAACTTTGCAACCGCTTAAGAGCGTTTCTTCCGAAGTTGCGAGCGCTCTTTCAAAGCCTGCGGACAATATTGATTATAAGGAGCTTTGTATGAAACTTAAGGATACATATGACAATCTTGAAATGAAAATCATTTATTCATCCTTTAATCCCGGAGAGGTGTGGCTTGATACTGAGGCCACACCGATCCAAGCACATGGCGGACAGATTCAGAGACTTTCTGTCCCTGACCGTGAAACAGGCGAGCTTGTGGAAAAATGGTGGTGGATAGGAGAAGATAAAACTAACGGGTATCGTGGCGGTATTAATGCATACAGCTCTGATGACCTTTATAACTGGACTTTTGAAGGTACGGTTATGAGAAATGTGCATTCACGCGAGCAACTTGATACTGAGCAGTATTTCAAGGACCTTTATGCGGATTACACAAAGGAACAGCTTGACAATGTTTACCTTTGCATTAATGATTCGACCTCAGTTATTGAAAGACCGAAGCTTATTTACAATGAAAAAACCGGAAAGTACATCCTTTGGTTCCATGCAGATGGCCCCACGGCTACCAGCAACTCAAATTATGCTGCCGCATCTGCCGGTGTTGCAATAAGTGATTCACCCTACGGACCTTTCAGGTTTATTGACAGATATCGCCTGAATGTATGCCCGGAAGACCAGCATGACTACCATCCGTCAAGTAAGGGCATGGCAAGAGACATGAACTTGTTTATTGATGATGACGGGACAGCTTATATCATCTATGCAAGTGAAGAAAACCTTACTCTTTATCTTTCAAAGCTTAATGAAGAGTTCACGGGACTTGCTACGGATCCGAAGGATGCCGTGTACGGCAGAGACTTCGTCCGGATATTCCCGGGTGCACAAAGAGAAGGCCCCGCACTCTTTAAGAGAAACGGAAAATACTATCTTATGACCTCCGGCTGCACAGGCTGGGATCCGAATCAGGCAAGTTATGCCATGGCTGATTCGCTTTTCGGCGAATGGGTTAATATGGGTGATCCCTGCATAGGAGATACGGCAAAAAACACTTTCCGTTCGCAAAGTACCTGCATTTTCTGTGCGGATGAAAACAATGATATGTACATTTATATGGGCGACCGCTGGAACAGTGATGAACTTGATGATTCCAGGTATGTCTGGCTGCCTGTGAAATTTGATGAAGAAGGAAAAATGAGTATTTCTTTTGTCAGTGAATGGACAAAATAACCAGATTATCAATTTGTAATTATGCGATTTAAGAAAACGGAGACAATCCCTGAGGAGGATGCTGTGAAAAAACAGATGTTTAGCAGAAACAAGATAATATGTCTGTCGCTTTGCACTCTGATGATATTCAACTCTATTGGCGGGATGGCTAAAACAAAGGCTTCATATACAAGGTTATCGGAAAAAGATAACTTTGACCCCTTGTCAATTATCCGTGATACGGTTGAATATGCAAATTATTATTCGGACCATAAGGATGAAGCAAGACCTGAAAAGGAAATTGTAATCGAGGGCGGAAACTATAAGTCTGCAAGTGAGGGAATAACCTCAGAAAAGGATTACCAAGGACTTCCCGGACTTACTGCAATTACTACTGAGAATGGTGAAATAACGTGGGAATTTGATGTTGACGAAGCGGGTCTTTACAATATCGAAATCACCTACTACCCGGTAAAGGGCAAAAATAACACTATTGAGCGCGAACTGCTTATTAACGGTGAAATACCGTTTGGCGAGGCACAGTATCTGGAATTCAGCAGAATATGGACAAGCGCGACAGAAATAGAACGTGACTCGAGAGATAATGACGTCCGCCCGAGACAGGTTGAAGAACCGGAGTGGATAAGCAGTTTCTGTAAGGACAGTGACGGCTTTTATACAGATGCTTTTCTTTTCTCATTTAAGAAAGGGAAGAATACTCTGACGCTTAACTCGGTAAAAGAGCCGGTCGCTATAGGTAAAATAACGCTTAAGCAGGAAAGAAACCTTATTTCCTATGAAGATTACCATAAAAAATATGAGGAGCTCGGAGCGAAAAATGTGTCGCTTGACGAAAGCCTGAAATATCAGGCCGAATATGCATCGGCGAAATCCGATTCGACCCTTTACCCTATTGCGGACAGAACTTCTCCGCTGACTGAGCCTTCAAGTGCATCAAAACTGAGACTGAATGCGGTTGGCGGAACAAACTGGAATCGGATAGGCCAGTGGATTGCATGGGAAATTACAGTTCCTGAGGACGGCTTCTATGAACTTGACCTTAAGTTCAGACAAAACATTAAGGCCGGTGTTACAGTATCCAGAAGGCTTTACATTGACGGTGAAGTTCCGTTTGAAGAGGTTGATGAACTTCATTTTAAGTATAAAAATGACTGGTGCATGCTTACCCCGGGGAAAAACGGTACACCCTACGGCTTTTATCTCACAGCGGGAACGCATGAAATAAGGCTTGAAGTAACCCTGGGAAATCTGCTTTCTCAGATTTTAAGGCTTACGGACGAATCGGTATATGAGCTTAACAAGGCATACAGAAAGCTCCTTATGGTTATAGGAAGTACCCCTGATACCATGCGAGATTATCAGTTTGAGACCAAGACACCGGAAGCCTTGAAGATTCTGGCGGAACAATATGATGAAATCCGCCTGATTGCTTCTCTTGTTGAGGAATATTCGGCTGATTCAAAGGGAAGCGAGTCCGCAACGCTGGACAATCTCATCAATCAGCTTTACAGAATGACAAAAAATCCTTCGACCATAGCAAAACAGTGGTCGGCCTTTAAGGATAACATAGTTGCTCTCGGATCATGGGCACTCAGCATGAAGGAACAGCCGCTTGAACTTGATTACCTTCTTGTTTCCGAAATCGGAGCAGAACTACCAAAGGTTAAAGCTAATTTCTTCAAAAAACTTGCACATGAGTTTGCAAAGTTCTTTGCAAGCTTCTTTGAAGATTATGACAGCATTGGTGAAGTTTACGGTGATGAAGCCATTGAAGTCTGGGTACTTGCTGATGCGGGCAGTGTAACAAGTGTTTCCGGAAGCGGCCGTGATCAGGCAAACACAATCAAAACACTTGTTGATAATTATTTCGTTCCGGAGCACAACATCCCGGTAAATATTAAGCTTGTAAATAAGGATGTTCTTCTTTCGGCAACCCTTGCGGGAACAGGCCCGGATGTTGCACTTAACGTAGCCGGCAAGGAGCCTGTTAATTATGCATTAAGACATGCGGTTTACGATCTTTCGCAGTTTGATGATTTTGAAGAAGTCACGAAATGGTTCCATGATGAAGCTCTTATCCAGTTTCAGTATGACGGAGGTGTTTATGCACTTCCACAGACCATGTCCTTCCACGTCATGTTCTATCGTGCGGATATTCTGAAGGAAATAGGTGCGGAAGTACCTTCAAACTGGGATGAATTCTACAAAACGCTGGCGGAAATTCAGAAAAACAACATGAATGTCGGCATTTTCCCTGATTATACGACATATGCAATGTTCCTGTACCAGCATGGCGGTGCATTTTATACAGAGGACGGTAAGGCGAGCGGACTTGATTCCGAAGAAGCTATTGCAGCTTTCCAGATGTGGAGTGGAAACTATTCCGATTATCGCATGCCTGTCACATTCGATTTTGCCAACCGTTTCAGAACAGGCGAAATGCCTTTGGCAATAGGTGACTACACAAATTACAATTACCTTGAAGTATTTGCCCCGGAAATCAGGGGACTTTGGGGATTTACGGTTGTTCCGGCTTTTATTGATGAAAACGGCGAAGAACATCGTGAAGTATCCGCGTGGGAATCAGCTTCCATCATTATGAATACTTCGGACAAGAAGGAAAATTCCTGGGAATTTCTCAAATGGTGGATGAGCGCTCAGACGCAGAGCGATTACGGCAATGAAATCGAAAATGTTCTCGGTGTTGCGGGCCGTGTCGCAACAGCCAATCTTGAGGCTCTGGGGAATCTGCCCTGGACCAGCAACGATTACAACCAGCTTTTGAATCAGATGCAGTATGTTAAGGCAATTCCTGAGGTTGCCGGCGGTTACTTTACCGAAAGAGAGATTAAGTTTGCATTCTATTCCGTTTACAACTCACAGGAAGATGCAAGAGAAACTCTTGAAAATTACGTAAAGAACATTAACAACGAAATTATTAACAAACGCAAGGAATTCAATCTGGATACGGAATGATTAAGCAGGTAAGCTTTGAAAGGAATGGTTAAAGCTATGGCTAAAACCAAGGAAAATAATAAAAAACAGAAAACTTTTCCTATGCTGCTCGCATATTGCGGAAAGAAACTGAAAAGAACCGGTAAGGAAATGGTGAAACACAGGATTTCTTATCTGTTTATTGCGCCATTTTGCATTCTGTTTGCAATTTTCTATCTCGCCCCGGTACTTACTTCCATAGGTCTCAGCTTTACGTACTTCAATGTGCTTGAGCCTCCGAAGTTTATTGCCTGGCAGAATTACATCAATCTTTTTTTCGCGGATGATGTATTTGTAACGGCCGTAAAGAATACCTTCATGTTCGCCATTATTACCGGACCTATCGGTTATTTCCTTGCATTGTTCATTGCATGGCTGATTAATGATCTTAAGCCGTGGATAAGAGCAATAATGACGCTAATCTTTTATGCACCGACCATTTCCGGACAGGCATATATCATCTGGAAATACATTTTCTCAAGTGATTCCTACGGCTTTGCAAATGCCTGGCTGATGAAGCTTGGAATCACATATGCTCCGAAGCTTTGGTTTGAGGATAGCAAGTACATTGCTCCAATCCTTATTATCGTAGTGCTATGGATGAGTATGGGAACAGGCTTCCTTTCGTTCATTGCGGGTCTTCAGAACGTAGATAAATCGATGTATGAAGCAGGATATGTCGATGGTATCAAAAATAGGTTTCAGGAACTCTGGTATATCACTCTTCCCGCTATGAAACCGCAGCTTATGTTTGGCGCAGTTATGACAATTACTGCTTCATTCTCGATTCACGGTCAGCTTGCTGCTTTGGCGGGCTTCCCGAGCGTAGACTATGCGGCGCATACGGTTGTATCGCATCTGGTGGATTACGGTACCATTCGTTTTGAAATGGGTTATGCGTCGGCTATCGCAACATTGCTATTTGCGGTAATGATAATCTGCAACAAGCTTGTACAGTTCTTGCTAAGAAAGGTAGGACAGTAAGGTGGCTTTCAAGCACAAGTTAAGAAAAAAACCGAATCGCTCCAGAGGCGGAGACGTAGCATTATTTGCCGTCCTTCTGATAATGGGCCTTTTTACGGCGCTTCCGCTGGTCCTTTCCTTCAGCAATGCGCTTAAGCCTACCGAGGAACTGTTCATCTTTCCTCCCAGGCTTTTGGTAAAAAGTCCGACTCTTGATAATTTCCATGATGTATTCGTGCTTATGGGTCAGTCATGGGTAACCTTTTCAAGGTACATCTTCAATACCTTGTTTATCACGATTATCGGTACGTCGTTACACCTTCTGGTAGCCAGCCTTTGTGCTTTCGCTCTTGCGAAACACAGATTCCCCGGAAGAAACATCGTTTTCGGAGTTATTGTTACGGCGCTCATGTTCTCGACGGAGGTTACCGCAATCCCGAACTACCTCATTATGACAAAGTTCGGATGGCTCAATACATATCTGTCGCTTATTGTACCTGCAATCTGTAAACCGCTCGGTCTTTTCCTTATGAAGCAGTTTATGGAGCAGATTCCCGATACGCTTCTTGAAGCTGCCAGAATTGATGGTGCAAAGGAATTCAGAGTATTTTGGGAAATCGGTATGCCACAGGTTAAGCCGGCCTGGCTGACACTGATTATTTTCTGCTTCCAGGATTTGTGGAATCTGCAGGGTTCGAATTATATCTACAATGAAGAGTTAAAGACACTTCCGTATGCACTCTCACAAATCGCAGCAGGCGGTATGGCACGTGCAGGTGCAACTGCAGCGGTAACGGTTATCATGATGATAGTACCCATCACGATATTCATTATCAGTCAGAGCAATATTATTGAAACGATGTCAACCTCCGGTATCAAGGAGTGATTTGACAATTCTTTACCACATCCGAGGCTGTGGCCTAAACCAAACGGATGTGAGGGCGGGAAAAATATGAAAAGAGTATCTGCTTTCATACTTGCGGTCATTTTAATAACGCTGAGTTTTTCGGATGTCTGCCGGGCTAAAGCCGATATGCCGTATTCTACCTACAGCTATAATTCCTGGGGCGAATCGGTTTATCAGCCTAACACTTATCTGTACACCGATTCCTTCGGTGAGGAAAACTTCGGTTCAGCACTGAATTATCCGCAGGATATGTTTATCACAGACAATTTCATATATGTTGCCGATACAGGCAATTCAAGAATTCTCAAACTTTCGACGGACGGAGAACTTCTTCTTACGATTACATATGCGAAGGATGCTGAAAGTCCGCTGCTTAACCCTCAGGGCATTTTTGTGGATTCATACGGCTGCCTTTATGTTGCCGATACCGGAAATGCCAGAATAGTCAAATACAATCAGAATGATGAATACGAAAGCGAAATCGGAAGGCCTGTTACCGAACTTATTGATGATTCACAGGTCTATGCACCGACAAAGGTTGTAGTTGATACTTCCGACCGTGTTTACGTTATTGCATACGGTATAAATATGGGACTTCTTGAATTCAATATTGAAGGCGAATTTAAGGGGTTTATGGGAGCTGCTGAGGTTTCTGTCAGTACATTTCAGTATATCTGGAAGAACTATTTCTCGACAAAAGAACAGAAAAAACGTATGCAGACAATAGTTCCGACCGAGTACAGCAATATTTTTCTTGATAATAAGAACTTCATTTATGCCACCATCAGTAATCTTGATGAGGATGCACACATGAACGGTGCAGATGCCATCAGAAGATTAAACCCTACGGGCACAGATGTTCTTCGCAGACTTGGAAATTATCCGATAATCGGCGATCTGTATCCTTCAAAGGATGGTGCCGAATGGTCAACCTTTACCGACGTATGTGCTACGGAATACGGATGCTATTATATTTTGGATTCTGCTTACGGCAAGGTTTTTGTTTATGATTATGACGGTAATTCACTTTTTGTTTTCGGAGACTCCGGAAACCGTGAAGGAAACCTGAAAAAACCTTCAGCCATAGGTATGAGCTCAGACTGTGAAACCGTTTATATTCTTGACTCACAGCTGGGTACAATTCTACGCTTCAGTATTACAGATTATGGCAGACACTTCCTTGGGGCACTTGAAAAGAATAACAGGGGAGATGCGAAAGGTGCATATGAGGAATGGCAGAAGGTGCTTGAACTCAACAGTAACTGTGAGCTGGCTTATCTGGGCATCGGGAAGACTTATCTGAAACAGAGTCAGTACAAAGATGCCATGGAATATTTCGAACTTGGCAACAGTAAAAAATATTATTCAACCGCATTCGGGTATTATCGAAAGGAAGTAATGCAGCAATATTTCCCGAAAGCAATGCTTGTAATAGGAATTCTTATTGCTGTGGCTCTGATTGTGACAGGCGTATTCAAATTCCGCAGATGGGTAGGTGAGGTAAGATGCAGTATGGAAAAACATTAAAATACGTATTTCATGTTATCGTTCATCCGTTTGACGGGTTCTGGGATCTAAAACATGAAAAACGCGGAAGCCTTGCTGCAGCGCTTACATTTGTAGCACTTACGGTATTTACGCTTACGCTTGAAAAGCAGAAAACAGGCTTTCTGTTTAATCCGAACAGACTTGAGGAAATAGATGTTCTGGTAGATGCTATTACGGTTATTCTGCTGTATGTCCTGTGGTGTGTGGCAAACTGGTGCCTGACATCGCTTATGGATGGCGAAGGCAGGTTCAGGGACATAATGACTGCAACGGGTTATGCGCTCTTTCCGATTATTCTGATAAGGCTGCCGCTTATCCCGTTAAGCCACCTTATTACTTCGGCAGAAGGTGCATTTTATAACGTGTTCGGAGTTGTCAGTTATATCTGGGCCGGAGCGCTTCTTATTCTTGGTACGATGATTACACATCAGTATTCAATGAAAAAGACAATCCTTACCTGCATCCTTTCGATTGTGGGTATGGCAATAATCATGTTTATAGGCCTGTTGTTTTTTGATGTAATTCAGAGAATGGTAACCTTTGGTTCAACCATCTACAAGGAAATCAGGTTCCGATAATTCAGACCGGTTTCGAAGGGAGAGTATTGATGAAAAAGCGGGGAATCAAAATAGCAATAATTGTGACAGCTGCTGTTGCTGTTGCGGCCGTTTTGCTTCTTCTTGGGGGTAGTCGCCTTTCGGGAACTCCCATAGAATACAGTACACAAAAGCCGGAATATGCTGAGGCACAGAGCTTTACGGAAAAAACGGCTTCGGTTGCAGAAGAAAAAGGAATGAGTGTTGTTGCGGAAAATGACAGTCTTGCCCTTCTGATAAGGGAGAAGGATGCTGTTGTTGCTATCCTTGACAAGCTTAATGACCATATCTTCTTTACTTCACCGGAGGCAACAGATGAGGACGACGGGGCCACTGCATTCTACAAGGACCTGATGAAGGCGGCTCTGAATGTGACTTATTACAATGACCGTGTTCAGGCCTCTGAAATGGACAGCTTTTCAAAAAGTGTTTCCGAAGGGCAGTTTGAAATAGCTAAAACTTCTTGCGGAGCGGACATAACCTATACAATCGGAGAGGCAGAAAGCAAACTTCTCCTGCCGGAAGCAATTAGCGAAGAAAAGTTCGATACCGTTCTTGCCAAAATGGATGAGAAAGCAGCAAAGAAGGTTAAACGAAACTATCTGTTCCTTTCTAAAGAAGAACTGAGTAAAAGCGACTATGAAACATACCTGGAGACATATCCGGGAATTGAACTTCATAATTTGTATATCTTGAAATCAGGAACGAAAGATTATCTGAAGGAAGAACTTGCGGAGTATTTTGTCGGAGCAGGCTATACTGCTGAAGAACTTGCTGCAGACAGGGAAGAAAACTGTGGCGAAACCGCTTCTGCAAAGCCGTGGTTTATGATTACCGTAAGCTACAGAATTGAAAATGACAGTTTTGTTGTAGAAATCGATCCTTCAAAAATCACCTATAATGAGGAAGGCTACTATCTGACTCATATTGATGTTCTGCCTTATTTCGGCGCTGCGTACAAGGAACAGCAGGGCTATATGTTTGTTCCGGACGGAAGCGGTGCATTGATTGATATTGATAACGGAAAAACAGATGTTTCCTATTATGGCAAGGTTTATGGAGAGGACATCACACTTTCGTCACTTAACAGATTTAAGACCGAACTCGAAGAGGAATTCTCGATAAAAATGCCTGTATACGGTATTAAGGCAGATGATACGGCCTGGATTTCAATCATTGAGCAGGGGGCCGGATACGCTGACATTAGAGCTGAAGTATCTGGGAAAACAACATCATACAACCATGTTTATTCCGGATTTTCATATCTTACCTACGGCTCGGTATCAATGGGAGACATAGTCGGCGCAAACAGTTTCTACATGTATTCCAAGCCACAGTTTGCGTCAAATTACCGGATGAGATATTACTTCCTTTCCGGAAATGATGC
The DNA here is from genome assembly GCA_045627185.1 of Lachnospiraceae bacterium. GTDB lineage: Bacteria > Bacillota > Clostridia > Lachnospirales > Lachnospiraceae > SZUA-448. The sequence goes on along the minus strand of JAZQNE010000106.1, from coordinate 9,925 downwards.
AGATTACACCGGCATGGCACTGAGATACAGAAAATATCTTGTCGATGAAGGAAAACTCACAACCGGAAAGGCCGGAACATCAACGCCTTTCTATGCGGAATATATTGGTGCAATCGATAAAACACAGTCAACACTCGGTATAAAATACGATTCGGTAGTTCCGGTAACAACCTATTCACAGGCACTTGAAATAACAAATAAACTCCTGGAATCGGGTGTTTCGAACCTTTCAGTAATATATACAGGCTGGGAAAAAGGCGGACTCCGTGGATATTCTGCCGCAAATATCAGTGCTCTTTCGAAGCTTTCAAGAGATGGCCTTGATGAAAAGGCATTTGCGGATGAACTGTCCGAAAAGAATGTAAACTTTTATCCGTTTGTTGAAATGCAGAGGGTTGAAAGAAACGGCTTTGCAGACGGTTATTCCGAGTTCTCAAATGCGCCCAGGTATTTCGACAGAAGTGTAGTTAAAACCTATAGCAGAGTATATGCAAACGGAATCACTTCAAAATGGAATGTTAACCTTGTGAGCCCTTATTTTGAGGAAAGCCTTGCAACCCGTGTTTCAAAGCGGCTTCAGAAGGCAGGCTTTGCAGGAATCGGAGTGAAGTCGCTTTCACACGTTTTATACTCTGATTATGATGAAACAAAATATACCGACAGAGAGGCTGCCATTATTCATAACGAAAAGGCACTGGAAATTGTTTCGAAGGCTTTTTCGGGGAATATGCTTGCTGAGAACTCAAATGTCTACGCACTCAGCTATATTTCGGACATGATTGATGTCCCTATGTATTCAAACAATGTCCGTATTATTGACAGAGATGTTCCCTTCTATCAGACGGTAATCAAGGGTTGCATTGATTTTGCAGGCGCACCTCTTAATCTTGCCGATGATTATGAAACTGCCATCCTTCAGGCTGCAGAAACCGGAGCCGGCTTGTGCTTTGAATGGATGTACGAAAAGAACTCGGTTATTAAAGATACTGATTTTGATGAACTTTATTCTGTCAATTATCTTACCTGGCTTGAAAAAGCAACGGCTGACTGGAAAAAGATCAACAGTGTATGCGGTTCATTAAATAGTGTTTCAATCACGGACAGAGAAGAGATTGGAAATGTTGTAATCGTAACATATGAAAACGGGGCAAAAGTGGCTGTCAATTATGGCACGGAGGATGTTGTTGCTGACGGACAAATCGTTCCCGCAAGAGATTTTGTATTAATTAACGAATAATCATTTACGTGAGGAAGACCATGGGAAAATTTTTAAGAAAACAGAATGGTAAGCTGAAGTTTACCCTGCGTGGAAAAGAAGCTGTTGCAGGCTATCTGTTTGCGCTGCCCGCGCTCCTTGGCTTTTTCGGATTGTTTCTTCCGATGATTATCGAGTCAATATCATTCAGTCTGCATAATATGGAGGTTTCGTCATCGGGCTATGTGCTGACGCCTGCCGCCAACCATGGCTTTGAGCATTACATCAGAGCTCTGACAATAGATCCGAACTTTACAAAAGACCTTCTTACGGCTGTTAAGGATATGCTCGTGCAGGTACCGCTTGTAATTATCTTCAGCTTTTTTGCGGCTAACCTGCTTAATCAGAAGTTCAGCGGAAGAGCTGTTGCAAGAAGCATCTTTTTCCTTCCGGTTATTCTGACATCGGGAATTGTGCTTTCGCTTGAATCATCAGACCTGCTTATAAGTACAATGGGTCAGGTTGACGAAGACGAAATAACTACCTTCTTCAGTGTTGCCAAAGTCCTGACAAAATACACAAACCTTCCCGAAACGGTAATTTCATTTCTTGCGAATGCCATAAACGGAATTTACGACATTGTAATTGCCTCGGGCGTACAGCTTCTTATTTTCCTGGCCGGTCTTCAGTCTATATCACCTTCGCTTTATGAAGCGTCAAATATGGAGGGGGCAACAGCGTGGGAAAACTTCTGGAAGATTACATTCCCTATGATCAGCCCGCTGATTCTTGTTAACAGCATCTATACCATTATTGATGCGTTCACGAGCAGTACAAACGAAATGATGAAGAAAATCAAGGACACCATTTTCAGTAACGTAAAATACGGTTTTGGTTCTGCAATGGCGTGGCTTTACTTTTTAACAATTGCAATTATCGTTCTTGTAATCGGTGTAATCATTTCAAAGCGAGTATTCTATTACGATGATAAGTAATCATCAACGTAAAGTGACATTAATCCGGAGGAAATAAAAATGAAAAGCAAAACGGTCCGCCGTTTTACGGCAGCCAAAGCCGCAAGACTGGCATGGAAGATAATTCGTGCGGTAATCATTTTCGGAATATGCTTTATCATACTGCAACCGCTTTTTTCAAAACTTTCGGTTTCGGTAATGAAGGAGAGAGACCTTTATGATTCATCGGTTAAATATGTACCGAAGCATTTCACCCTGGACAATTTCAAAATGGCCTTTGAGGGTCTGGAATTCAAAACATCTTTTCTGAGGACACTTGTAATTTCGGGCGGAGTTGCCGTAATCCAGCTTGTTACCTGTATGCTTTCGGCATATGGCTTTGCAAGGTTCAGATTCCCCGGCAGAAAGTTTCTTTTTGGGTGCGTTCTTTTTACAATGATTGTGCCCCCTCAGATAATCATGCTCCCCATGTTTATGTTATACAGATTCTTTGACCCGATGGGCCTTGTTTCACTGTTTAAGGGAACAAAGATTAATCTCATCAATACGCCCTGGCCTTTAATAATTCAGGCATTTACCTGTACAGGCTTTAAGAACGGACTGTATATTTATATGCTCAGACAGTTCTTTAAAGGAATGCCCAGAGAACTTGATGAGGCAGCTTTTGTAGACGGCGCCGGCAAGTTCAGAACCTTCTGGCAGATTATGCTTCCGTCAGCTGTTCCGATGATGGTAACCGTGTTCCTGTTCGGGTTTGTATGGCAATGGACAGACAGCTTCTATTCAAGTCTCTACATGCCTGCAACAAAGGTACTTTCAACAGAACTCAGCTCACTGGCTGCATCAGTGTATAACCAGTATGAGAACTTTGGAGGATCGATGAACTTCATAAGTCCGGGCTTTGCTTCCATGATGAATAATACCGGCGTTATTATTCTTATTGTACCTTTAATTATTATTTACCTTATTTGCCAGAAATACTTTGTCGAAGGAATCGAAAGATCGGGTATTGTTGGCTGACAATCGAATTTTACTGCTTGAAAAAGCAGATAAAAGATAAATGCAGTTAAACTGCGAATCTAAAAGGAGGATTGAAAAATGAAGAAAAACACGAAACGTTTTCTCGCTCTTTTGCTTTGCGTAGCAATGGTATTCTCAATTGCAGCATGCGACAAGAAACAAGAAACACCTGAACCCACACAGCCTGCTAAGGCTACAGAGGCCCCCACAAAGGCACCTGACAACACACCTGCAACACCTACCCCTACTCCGAAGCCTAACTTTGGCGGAAGAACAATCCGTATCGGTTCATACTATGATATGACCCCGGACCCTGAGGCAAGTGCATTAAAAGAAGCTCTTTCAAAGAGAATTAAGTTTGTTGAAGAGAATTATAATTGCCATGTTGAATTTGTTAATCTTGGCGGAGATTACTTCAATCAGTATGTAACATCCGTTCTTTCCGGCGATCCCTGCTGCGATATCGGATATGTTATGACCTACAAGCTCATCCCTTCACTTGTTGAAGGTGGTATTGCTTATCCTATCAGTGACCTTAATGTTATTGATTTTGACGATTACAAATGGAGACAGGACGTTGTAAGAGCAAGCAGCTACAAGGGTAAGAACTATGGTATGCTTCTTAAGGATCCTGAAATCCGTTATGGTATCTTCTGGAACAAGACATTATTCCAGAAATACGGTCTTCCCGATCTGTACGAGCTCTACAACAAGGGCGAGTGGACATGGGATAAGTTTAAGGAAATCGCAACAAAGGGCAACATTGATACAGACGGTGACGGCACATATGATATCCACGGCTTCAATGAGAGAGAATCTCTTGAATGGTGCTATCTGTACTCAAACGGTGCTGAAATTGCCAGCAAGACAGATGACGGTATGACCATTGATCTTGACAACCCGAAGGTTATTGAAGCTTTAACAGGACTTCAGGACTTCACTACAAACGTTGATTATTTACATGGCTGGCTTGGTGACTGGCAGTCCCAGATTTACAGCTTCCGTGACGGACAGTCCATGATGTGCCTTGAAGAGTACTGGATTTCATACAGCTACCTTACAAAAGAAGGCGAGAGCATGGTTGACGACTGGGGTTGGGTGCCTTTCCCGAAGGGACCTTCAGCTACTGACTGGTCTTGCTACGGTAAGGAATTCGGCGGCCGTTTCCTTCTTAACGGCGTAGAGAATCCTGAGCAGGTTCTTCAGATTTATGATCTCATCACAGATATCGCTGAAACAGAAGATGAGTGGGCAGACCTTCTTGAATCACAGCTTGAAAACTGGGCTGTAGACAAGGAAACTGTTGAGAACGTTTCCTATATCAATGATAAGGGTGTTGGTGATATTAATGCTCTTAAGGGCTTCACGGATATCGAAAAAGCTATGAATACCATGTTTAATGCTATTAAAGATGGTTCCAAGACACCTCAGACAGCTATCGAAGAAAATCGTTCTCTTATTCTTGCAGCAGTTGCAGATGCTTCAAAACATGATTATAATGCTGATATGCAGGAAATTCTGAACCAGGCAAACGAGACTCAGGAATAATTATTTTGCTGTGAAAGTGAGAAGATAGTTGTGGGAGAATTAAACGATAATGTTTTTCGTAAGAAAAAAGTAACAATCCGGGATATTGCCGAAGAGGCCGGAGTTTCAAGCTCCATGGTGTCTCGTGTTGTTTCGGGAAACGGTGTTGTTTCGGAAGCCAACAGGGTCCGAATCACCGAGCTTCTTGAAAAATACAGATACAAGCCCAATGCTATGGCAAGAGGTCTTCAAAAAAGCAAAACCGGACTCATTGGGTTTGTTATCCCGCACATCGGAAATGAATATTTTTCTTCAGTATATTATGAATTCGAAAAGCATGCATCCGAAGCAGGTTATATGACTACTCTTTATAACGGAAAAAGCGATCCGGAAGTTGAAAGCAGAATCCTTTCAGCGCTTGAAGAGGCAAGAGTTGAAGCCACCATCATTATGGGAGGAAGACTTGACCTTATGCAGCTTGAAAACCGTTATAATAATGAAGTTAAGGAGTTTGCCGCCAATATTCCCACTGTTCTTTGCACTATCCGTGCCGAAGAATTTGGCTGTATGGGCGTCCACTCGGATGATGCAATGGCCTGCTCGATACTTGTTCGATACTTAAAAGACAGAAAATACCGTACCGTCGGAATCCTCGGCGGTACGGAAATGTCCTTCCCTTCGGCATATAAACGTAAATGTATTCTTGAAGAGCTTGCGAAAGCAGGGCTTGAAACAAGGCCGGAATGGATTATAGGTGATTCCTTCAACGAAATTGACGGTGCTCAGTCTATGCGCTCGCTTTTGAAATGCGAGGAAATTCCCGATGCTGTGTTCTGCATGAATGACCATGTAGCTTTCGGTGCCCTGATAGAGGCAAGAGACTCAGGCTTACGCATACCGCAGGATATTTCAATTGTAGGTGCCGACGGTGTAGAAGTATCAACCATGTCACGCCCTGCAATTTCAACGCTTAAAATTGATTTTGCGACCTACGGAGCAAAACTTTTCGAAGCCATGCAGGCTGCTATCAACGGAGAGGAATATCCTCAGTTGACCTTAATTAAGCCGGAACTTGTTATAAGAGGCAGTAGCCGGGCATAAATACTGCAAAAAAAACTTGACAACCGTACCCTGTGCACGTATAATGTCTTTTGCGTGCGCAGAGGTACGGTTTTTTTTGTGTGTAAAAATATGGAACATGCGAAAGAAAAAATGAACTTCAAAAGCGCCGTAAATACAGAGATTATCTGTACAAGCAGCCACATGAAACCTATTTAACTTAGGAAACTTTCAGGAGGTGAATGAATCTAATGCCTACATTTAACCAATTAGTACGTAAGGGCAGACAGACCATTGAAAAGAAATCAACCGCTCCTGCACTTCAGAAAGCTTTCAACTCACTTCAGAAGAAGGCTATCGACAGCAACTCCCCTCAGAAGAGAGGCGTTTGCACAGCAGTAAGAACGGCTACACCTAAGAAACCTAACTCAGCTCTTCGTAAGATTGCCAGAGTTCGTCTTTCAAATGGTCTTGAAGTAACAAGCTATATCCCCGGTGAAGGACATAACCTTCAGGAGCACAGTGTTGTTCTTATCCGTGGCGGTCGTGTAAAGGACCTTCCCGGTACCCGTTATCACATCATCCGTGGTACTCTTGATACCGCCGGTGTTGCAAAGCGTCGTCAGGCTCGTTCCAAGTACGGTGCTAAGCGTCCTAAGGATGCAAAGAAATAATTAATTAACCGATCATAATAGACTTATGCAAGGCATTTTTCATTCGGAACACATGTCAAGTGGCTGCTCCATGTACGGTTTAGAATGACGTTCCTTAGCATGAACACATATTATGTGAGTACCTAAGAATTAAGGTTAAAGCATTTGCTTTTTATAAGCTGTCTCTTGGCTTTAACCATATTAAGGAGGGAAGTAACGTGCCACGTAAAGGACATACACCTAAAAGAGATGTACTCGCAGATCCTATCTACAACAGCAAGGTTGTTACTAAGCTCATCAACAATATCATGTTAGATGGCAAGAAGGGAACTGCACAGAAAATTGTTTACGGCGCCTTTGATCAGGTTGCCGCTAAGACAGGCAAGGACGCTATGGAAGTATTCGAAGCTGCCATGAACAACATCATGCCTGCTCTTGAAGTTAAAGCTCGTCGTATCGGCGGTGCTACATATCAGGTACCTATCGATGTCAGACCTGAACGTCGTCAGGCTCTTGCACTTCGCTGGATGACAACATTCTCCCGCAAGCGCAGTGAGAAGACTCAGATCGAGCGTCTCGCCGGTGAAATCATCGACGCATCAAACAACTCCGGTTCTTCAGTAAAACGTAAAGAGGATATGCATAAGATGGCTGAGGCTAACAAGGCATTCGCACACTTCCGTTGGTAAGACCGGCAAGATAAGGGGAGAGAGCAGAGGGGTTTGCACTTACACTTATCGTTTGGTCAAAAGATTAGGAGGAAAAATCCTTGGCAGGAAGAGAATATCCGTTAGAGAGAACCAGAAATATCGGTATTATGGCGCATATTGATGCAGGAAAGACGACTCTTAGCGAGCGTATCCTCTATTATACCGGTATTAATTACAAAATCGGTGATACCCATGAAGGAACCGCCACCATGGACTGGATGGAACAGGAACAGGAACGTGGTATCACAATCACATCAGCAGCAACAACATGCCACTGGACACAGGAATTCGAGCACAAAAAGATTCCCGGAGCTCCCGAGTATCGTATCAACATTATTGATACTCCCGGACACGTTGACTTCACTGTAGAAGTTGAGCGTTCACTCCGTGTACTTGACAGTGCTGTCGGCGTATTCTGTGCAAAGGGCGGCGTTGAGCCTCAGTCAGAAACCGTTTGGCGTCAGGCTGATAAATACAACGTTCCCCGTATGGCATTTGTTAACAAAATGGACATCTCAGGCGCTAACTTCTTTAACGTTGTGAGCATGATCCGTACAAGACTTGGCAAGAACCCCGTAGCTCTTCAGTTACCTATCGGTAAGGAAGACACATTCAAGGGTATCATTGATCTTTTCGAAATGAAAGCTTACTATTATCTTGATGATAAGGGCGATCAGATTGAAATCAAGGATGTTCCCGATGATATGAAGGATCTTGCAGAAGAATATCGTGCAAAGATGATCGAGTCTATCTGTGAAACAGATGATGACCTCATCGAGAAGTATCTTGAAGGCGAAGAGCCTGATACAGCCTCACTTAAGAAAGCACTTCGTGCAGCTACAATCAACTGCTCAATTATCCCTGTACTTTGCGGTTCCGCATATCGTAACAAGGGCGTTCAGAAGCTTCTTGACGCTGTTATCGAGTATCTGCCCGCTCCTACAGACGTTCCCGACATCAAGGGCGTTGACCTTGAAGGAAACGAAGTAATCAGAAAATCATCTGATGAAGAGCCTTTCGCAGCACTCGCATTCAAGATTATGACAGATCCTTTCGTAGGAAAACTCGCATTCTTCCGTGTTTACTCAGGTACACTTAATGCAGGTTCCTACGTGCTTAACGCAACAAAGGATAAAAAGGAACGTGTAGGACGTAACCTTCAGATGCATGCAAATGCAAGAAAAGACCTTGATAAGGTTTACTCAGGCGATATCGCAGCAGCAGTTGGTTTCAAGACCACTACTACAGGTGATACAATCTGTGACGAACAGCACCCTGTAATCCTTGAGTCAATGGAATTCCCTGAGCCCGTTATCGATGTTGCAATCGAGCCCAAGACCAAAGCAGGTCAGGACAAGATGGGTGAGGCACTTGCAAAACTTGCAGAAGAAGATCCTACATTCCGTGTAACAACAAATGAAGAAACAGGCCAGACCATTATCGCAGGTATGGGCGAGCTCCATCTGGAGATTATCGTAGACCGTCTGCTCCGTGAATTCAAGGTTGAAGCTAACGTTGGTGCACCTCAGGTTGCATACAAGGAAGGCATCACCAAGGAAGTTAACGTTGACAGCAAGTACGTTAAGCAGTCCGGTGGTAAAGGTCAGTATGGTCACTGTAAGGTTATCTTCACTCCTATGGATGTTAACGGAGAGAAGACTTATGAGTTCGAATCAACCGTTGTCGGCGGCGCTATTCCCAAGGAATACATCCCCGCTGTTTCAGCAGGTATCGAAGATGCAATGAAGGCCGGTATCCTTGGCGGTTATCCTGTTCTTGGTATCCACGCTAATTGCTACGATGGTTCCTACCATGAAGTCGACTCTAACGAAATGGCATTCAAGATTGCAGGTTCAATGGCATTTAAGGATGCAATGAAGAAAGCAAATCCTGTTCTTCTTGAGCCCATCATGAGAGTTGAAGTTACTGTTCCCGATGATTACATGGGCGACGTTATCGGTGATATTTCATCACGTCGTGGCCGTATCGAGGGCACAGAGGACGTTAACGGCAGCAAGCTCATCAGAGGCTTCGTTCCGTTGTCCGAAATGTTTGGTTACTCAACAACCCTTCGTTCAAAGACACAGGGTCGTGGCGCTTATTCAATGTTCTTCTCAACTTATGAACCCGTTCCGAAGAACGTACAGGATAAAATCCTTAATAATAAGCCTGAAAAGTAACTAAAACGCTAAACTAGTGAAAAATGTGCTTGAAAATATTTACGATATGAAATATAATAGCACACATAAGCGGCATTTCCCGCTGGGTTGGTGGCAATGCCGCAACCAATTACAAATACTTAATCGCATAAGCGATCATAAGGAGGAAATTTTACAATGGCAAAAGCTAAATTCGACAGAAGTAAGCCCCACTGCAACATTGGTACCATCGGTCACGTAGATCATGGTAAAACAACCCTTACCGCAGCTATCACCAAGGTTCTCGCTGAAAGAGTTCCCGGTAATGCTAAGGTTGATTTCGAAAACATCGATAAGGCTCCCGAAGAGAGAGAGCGTGGTATCACAATTTCTACCGCACACGTTGAGTATCAGACAGAGAAGCGTCACTACGCACACGTTGACTGCCCCGGCCATGCTGACTATGTAAAGAACATGATCACCGGTGCTGCTCAGATGGACGGCGCTATCCTCGTAGTTGCTGCTACTGATGGTGTTATGGCTCAGACAAAGGAGCACATCCTTCTTAGTCGTCAGGTAGGCGTACCTTACATCGTAGTATTCATGAACAAGTGTGATATGGTTGACGATCCCGAACTTCTCGAGCTCG
>JAZQNE010000105.1:0-18458 GCA_045627185.1 Lachnospiraceae bacterium | reverse complement strand
GCATCACCTGAGAAGAGGGATTTGTTAATGGGCAGTTTAACGAAACCATAGCCCTGAATTCCCTTTTCGTTAAGGTCATTTGCCTTGCCGCTGAAATCCATTGTGAAGGTATTTCCGTTGTCTGAAACCTTTGTGCCGAAGTTGTAGTTGTCAAGAATCATATTGTCAAGGTCAAGTCTTGAGAAATCAACCCTGTCAATGAACAGATCCTTGTAATTTTCGAAGGCCACTGCCTTAAGGTCGCTGACCATGGCAACACCGTCTCCGAAGGATTCCTCAAATACAAACTCGATGCACTTAATGTAGTGATAGTCGAACTGCTGGTTTGCAATAATTGAACCGGATTTCGTTCTGAGCGTGAAATCACTGAACGGAACAATTATCTTCTGCTGAGTGTTGTTAGCAAGCATAATTTCAGCATTCCAGTATTCGTTGTCTTCATCCATTACACGAATGAATACGCGCGCATTCTGACCGCTGTAATAGAAGTTGAAGTAGAAGGAATCAACTCCGTACATCTCTGTTTCCTGCTGGTGTGTGAATACCATCCAGCCGTCCGATGCGGGAATTCCCTGATTTGTCTTTTCTGACTCAAATGCAATCTTTAACGCATTCTGACCGTTTCCGAAGAAATCCGTCCTGTCAATGGATACATCAGCCTGTGAACCTTCTTTGTGCACCACCCACTCGTCTGCGTATTCAATTGCGAAGTTTATTTCCACGCCGGTCTGTGCAGCAAGGAAGAAGCTGTTTATTTCGCCCTTCGATGAGCCCTTTGCGTTAACGGCCGTTACGCGCCAGTAATAATTGCAGTCCTTTGTTTTAAGGCTTGCAAAGATATTGTATTCAGTATCAACGATACCTGTTTTTTTGATGTAAACATCATCTTCCGTCTGAGAGAAATTCTCAGATGAGCAGAGCTCAAAGGTATATGTTTCCGCATTTTCAACAGCTTCCCATTTGAAGGTGGGAACCTCTGAAACGCTTGCGCCCGCTGCCGGAGCAACAATCTTAACAGCGCCGGGTTTTGCGGAAGCTTCTGTCTTGCCAAGAGGAGTTTTCGCGTCAACGGAAGCATCGCCGCAAAGAAGCTTTGTAGATACAACAGCCATGCAGTTTGCGGGAATTTCAACCTGAATGCCCTGATTCAGAGAACCTTCAAGCTTGTAATTCGGAACAACAAGACCGTCAGAACCGAGACGAAGTGTCTGCTCGCTGAAAAGATATACATAAACCTCATTTTTATCGGTCTGAATCTTTTCGCCAATCTTAAAGGTTTCAGTACGTGCCTGCATTCCACGGTTCACGGCAACAACACCGCCAAAATCACGGTCTGCGCCTACCGCAGCAAGTGTACGGTAATTCTCCTGTGCTTCTCCGTTCGGAGCATATACGGTACAGCCCGGAACAAGAAGGTTTGTAAGAAGGATGGTTGACTGGAACCACGGGCGGTATTCCTGCTTAAGCGCGGGAGCAGAAGCCAGCGTTGAGAAAAGTCCCCATTCCTTCGGAGTTGTGCCCGACTCGCTGTACATAAAGTGCATAGCATCGTCAAGATCCCAGTAAGCAATACCGCTCACGCCGGCCAGAATACTCTGAATAGAGAGGTCTGCCATACGGATACCGTAGGAATAATTTGCAATGTAGCTGTTACAGTCGGTTGTTACGTTTTTACCGTCAAGAAGACCTGTTTCCCAGATAAGGAGCGGCTTTGTTGTGCCCAGCTTCTTATCAATCTTCTTAACACCGTCATACAGCTGCTGCATATGTTCGCCGTAGGTTGCGGTATCAATATCGTAGTTACTGATGTACATATGCACGCCGTAGTTATTCACGATATCCGGAAGATTTTTGGCAATCTGAGGAAGATATTCTGCAGAGCCTGTGAAACCTGTTGTATCACCGCCAACAATGTCAAGCTCCGTAAGTCCGATTTTATCAAATGCGGCACGAAGGTTCTTTACACCTGTTTCCCACTTTTCATAGGTATTGTAGGCATTTTTTGATGAGCCCTTTGCACCGGTGTAGTTAGGTTCATTGCTGTTAACGAACCAGTTTATGCAGCTGTAGCCTTTAACCTTAATAAGGTATTCCATAAAGTCAGCCGCCATTTTTGACCAGCGGATATCAGAAGTAGAGTTGGGAATCATGCCCCATTCATCATCTTCCGAAACCGTTCCGACTACATTCCATACACCGAATGCAACCTTTACGTCATGAGCCTGACAATAGTCAAGAATTTCATAAACGGTTGTCATGTAGCGGTTTGAGAAATCATAGCTCCAGGTATCGTCATTCAGATCGTCCGTACCCTTTTTATCAAGGTCCGTAACAATCCAGTCGAAGTTGAACATGCAGCGTACAAGCTTCGGATTGAGTGCTGCAAGAGCTTTCTCCGTCTTTTCCCAATAATCGTTTGTCAGACGGTTGGTGTCCTCATAAGCACCCCATTCAACGCCGAGTCCCTCGAAGGAGTCTATTACGGCTCCATTCTTTGGAAACGTCGTCTCACCCTGCCTGCCCTTTGCGGTACAGCCTGTAAGCAGGCCTGCGCAAAGGACGGCTGCCAGAGCAACTGCAGTTCTGAGAATATGTAGTTTGTTCTGTTTATTAGTTTTCATTTGGTTTTACTGACCTCATTTATTTTAAGGCGTTGTTAATTTCTTCAAGTGTCTTGTTCCATGTGTCGCCGGCAAATGTCTTCTTAAAACCGTCAAGGTCGATTTTTCCGTAAACATACTGTGTAACAGCGGTGTTTGCGCCATCAAGAAGGCTGCCTGACTTTGAAGCCTTTGTAGGTGTTGTGAGCCACTTAACTCTCTGGTCCTCTGTCAGAACGCGAAGCTTGCCGTTAGCCTTAGCCTCATCCATTTCAGCATACCATGCATTAAGGATTGCGAGTGCATCTGCATCAACAAGCGGATCGTAGCTGTTCATGTCGTATCCGAGAGTAACCATGTAACGGAGGTATTTTGCACCGTTAAGTCTGTCAATATACTCGCCGTTGATGTCCTTCTCCCAGCCTGCTTCAAGAAGTGTTACGTTGCCGTCAGCATCCTTTGTATAGTCATAACCCTCAAGACCGTAAGCAGCCATCAGAGTTCCCTCCTCTGAAAGCAGCCAGTCCATGATATCAAGGATTTTAGCCTGCTTCTCATCAGAAATTTCATCAGAGAAGAATGTGGCTGAGAACCAGTTTTCAGTACCTTCAAGCGCATACTTTCCGTCAGGTCCGTAAACCTTCAGAAGTGCTGTAGCATCGTCAAGCTTCTGCTTTGTATCAATTTCGCTTCTCTCGCCAACCTTGTCACGGAGTGTGGTGTAGTTGGAAAGTGAAAGGTTTTCAAAGAAAACGCCTACACGGCCTGCATAATACTGTTTTGCGGTATCGCCGTCATTTGCTGCATACTGGTCAAAACCGTAATATTTCTTAACACCGCTTACCCAGTTGCGGGCAACGTCAAGTCCCTGAAGGTAATTATCAGTTGTATATGTGCTTACAAACGTTCCGTTCTTTTCAGTGAAGCAGTGAGGTGCATCCTTGTAGAAGTTAATGATTGAAGGGAAGCCCCATTCAACGTCTGCAATAGCAGTAATATCGCCGCTCTGGCATTTTGCCTTATAGAAAGCATCAAGAAGGGCGATGAACTGGTCCCATGTGTAAACATCGTTTTCCTGATAAACGCCAAGCTCCTTAGCCCAGTCACGACGGTAAACATAAGTGAAGGGTGAATAGGTTGTATCGGCATTTGTGATATCCTTTGCAATCGGAATGCAGTAAAGCTTTCCGTCAACATAGAATTTGTCGATGTTTGATGTTTTCTCAAGAAGTGCCTTTACATTAGGCCATTTTGACATATCGTCGGGAAGAGGCTTGATCATTTCGCCCTTAATCCACTCGATATAGCTGTTTGCAAAGTTATAGCTGTCAACATCGAACTGGAATACATCAGTTAAGTTATTTGAATTCAAAGGTCCCCAAACCTGGCTGTCCCAGTCTGCCCATGAATAGGATGAGGGCGTAATTGCTACACCGAACTTTTCCTCAATGGCATTGGTGTAGGTATCGCCGCCGGTCCACTCAGAGAAATAAAGGTTTCTCAGATTGAGAATCATCTTACCGTCTTTGTTGTATTCTTCATTGTTTTTTTTGCCGCATCCTGCAAATGCCGTTACAACAAAAGTAAGGGTAAGAACCAGGCAGATTAAACGTTTTTTCATAATATCCTCCTTTTTAATCAACCCTTGATTGCTCCGACAACGAGACCTTTTACAAAGAATCGCTGTAAGAACGGGTAAAAACACATCATTGGTACAATGGTGAAGAAAATACTTGCCATGGTGAGGCCTTCCGAGTAAACAACTACCTGGCCCGGAACCTCCATCTGGCTGTTACTTGTTACAATCATTTCGCGGAGCACCAGCTGAAGCGGCTTGAATTCTGCTTTTTCAATGTAAAGCATACCGTTGTACCAGCTGTTCCAGTTGCCGACTGCAAAGAACAGGCCTACTGTTGCAAGCATCGGAAGTGCCATTGGAAGATATACTCTTGCGAAAATCTGAATGTCGCTTGCGCCGTCAATCTTTGCGGACTCTTCCATATCGGGCGGAAGGCTTGCAAAGTAGTTACGCATAAGCAGCATATTGTACGTATCAATTGCGCCCGGGATAATCATAACCCAGATTTTATTGTAAAGGCCAAGGTTCTTGATTAAGTAGTAGTACGGAATAAGGCCGCCGCCAAAGAACATTGTTACGATGATCATGTTCATGACGAAGTTCTTTCCGAACCAGTTGTTTCTTGAAAGCGCATAGCCTGTGATTACCGTGAAGAACAGCTGATAAGCGGTTCCCACAATCAGCAGGAACAGTGTCACCCTGAAGCCCGACCAGAGCTGGGCTGACTGGAATACCGCCTTGTAGTTGTCAAGGGTGATTTCCTTGGGCCAGATAAGGAAAGGTTCATTCAGATAAACGCTTTCGGGTGAAATTGAAATTAAGAGTGAATTGTAAAACGGGTAAATTATCAACATGGCGTAAATGCCAAGTATAACAAATAAAACCCAGTCAAGTGTTCCGATACGCTGATTAAAGGTACCGTTTCTGTTTTTTCTTTTACTCATAACGGCCTCCTTTACAGTATACCGCGTTCGCCGCAAAGCTTGGCAACACGGTCAACAATGATTACAAGAATAAAGGATACAACCGACTTGAAAAGGCCGATTGCCGTTCCCTGTCCGGCAGGCATGCCCTGGAAGAAGGTCTGACGGTAAATGTATGTATCCAAAATATCCGAAACATTGTAAACAAGCGGATTATACAGGTTGTAAATCTGATCGAAGCCTGCGGAAAGAATACCGCCCACTGACATGATCAGAAGCAGGATTGCCGTCGGTCTGATGCCCGGCAGCGTTATATGCCACATCTTCTGCATACGCGTTGCACCGTCAATATCCGCTGCCTCATACAGTTCAGGCGAAATTCCGGCCATGGTTGCCAGGTAAATGATACTGCTCCAGCCCGCTTCCTTCCAGACATCGCTTGAAAACAGAAGTCCAAGGAAGAATTTCGAACTTGACAGGAAGTCAACTCTTTCACGGCCTGTCAGTGCGATCAGGTCATTAACCGCACCGGTACGTCCAAAGAGGTTCATTACAAAACCGCCTACAACAACCCATGAAAGGAAATGCGGGAAGGTTACTATAATCTGAACCGTTTTCTTGAACTTCACCATTCTAATTTCATTTATCAGAAGTGCCACAAGAAGCGCTGACACGAAACTGATGATAATCTTGCTTCCGCCAATGATTACTGTGTTTCTGAGTACCTTCCAGAAATCCGGGTCATCAAATATTATTTTGAAGTTATCAAAGCCAACCCACGGACTTCCCAGAATGCCCTTTTTCGGGTAATACTGCTTGAAGGCAATAAGAACACCGTACATAGGTATGTAGTTGAAAACAAAGTAAAATACTACCGCAGGGATTATCATCAGGAGAAGATATTTAGCCTTGTAAATCCTTGTTTTAAGGCTTATTTTGTTGCGGTTTTGGTTTACTATGAGTTCCTTTTTCATCTCGAGTATTCCTTTATGTAGTCAATAACACGGTTTACATCGGTAAATGCAAGACCTACAACTGTATCTGCAGCGCCGTAATATATTGCGATGCGGCCCGTTGCAGCGTCCGTAAGTGCCGATACGGGGAAAATAACGTTCGATACAAAGCCGTTTGTTTCGTAATCCTCTTCAGGTGTGAGAAGGAAGTTACTGCAACGATACTTAATCTTTGTAATATCATCAATATCAAGAATGACAGCGCCCATGCTGTAAACATAACCGTTACAGGTCATTGTTACGCCATGGTAGAACTGAAGCCAGCCTTCATCTGTCTCAATGGGAGTGCAGCCCGCGCCGATTTTCAGGCCCTGCCACCATTCCCAGCCGTTCTTCATAAGCAGCTCATGCTCGCCCCAGTGAACAAGGTCCTCACTCTTTGACATATAAATGTCACCGAAGGCGGTGTGTCCCGAGTCTGAAGGACGTGAGAAGAGGATGTACTTTCCTCCAACCTTTCTGGGAAACAGAACACCGTTTCTGTTGAAAGGAAGCAGCGGATGTCCAAGCATTTCAAAGTGCTTGAAGTCTGTTGTTTTTCCAAGACCGATTGCCGGTGCCCCCTTCATTCCGTCGCACCATACAACGTAATAAGCGCCTTCAAGCGGAACAAGTCTGGGATCATAAGCATATTCGAACTGATACTCGCTTCCGTCGGGATTATAGAAGTGCAGCTTCTCTTCTTCGAATTCGAAGTGAATTCCGTCTTTGCTTCGTCCAAGGTAAAGATACGGAACCCCGTTATTGGTTTCACCTCTGAAAACGCCAATAAATGCTCCCTCATAAGGCACCACAGCGCTGTTAAAAATTCTTGTAACATTCTTAACAGGTCTTCTGCCGATCACGGGATTTTCCGAATATCTCCATACCGGTGAATCATCCGAAGGCTCCTGCCAGGGGATGTTGGGTAAATTGTTTCCGATAATTTTTGCCATTATTTAAGCTCCTGCTCTTTCTTTCCCTTGACTTCTCTGACCGATCCGCGTTCAACTATCTCGCAGTCAATCACTATCTGGGAATATCTTATTTGCTGATTTGAAATATGTTTTATCAGGTACCTTGCAGCCTCACGTCCCAGTTCCATTCGCGGAACATTTACGGTAGTAAGGTCAATTCCGTTTTCACCGCTTTCGCGGATATTATCAAA
Organism: Lachnospiraceae bacterium; assembly: GCA_045627185.1. GTDB lineage: Bacteria > Bacillota > Clostridia > Lachnospirales > Lachnospiraceae > SZUA-448. Next base: position 11,196 of record JAZQNE010000105.1, on the reverse strand, counting down.
GCCTACAAGCGAGTAATCCTCAGGTATTTTCTTTCCAAGGCGTTCAATGCTTTTCTTGGCGTTCATGGCGATAATATCGTTCGCACAAAAAACAGCCGTAATTTCGGGATGTTCCTTAAGGCATTTCTCGAATTTAGCATTATCGGCATAATTGCCGCTTTCGTTTGAGAAAAGAACTTCTGATGCCGTTACTTTCTTATCCGCATTGTCACGGACGCATGTCATCATGCCCTGTTCGCGCTCATTGAAGGATGCGCTCGAGCCTGTCGGACCATAGAACAGAAAGTGCTTGTGACCCATCGAGATCAGCCTTGATGTCAGCTCGTAAAAACTGTTGAAATTATTATATTTAACCTGAAGATGCTTGCCGGTCTGAACGGTTCTCGGATCGACAACAACTACTGTCCTGTTGGTGTTTTCAACAGCCGAGAGCAGCTCCTTCGGGTTATTGTGCATAAAGAAATAACCTGAAGCATTGATAGCCTTAAGTCTCACGATGTCATCCTGACTTAAGTTGTTCTCATCATAGATGAAGTACTCAAGATTGATATGTGCCTCATCAAGTGTTGTAATGATTGTCTGGATGATTGGCTGCCAGTATTCTTCCTTAAGAAGCATGTTTGAAGACATTACAAGCACGCATTTGCTCCGTTTTTTGTTGTTCGAACGCAGGCGGCCGAAATCATAGCCCATGGCAACGGCAGTTCTTGTGATCTCATCGCGCACCTTGTCGGAAACATTGTATTTTCCGGTTAATGCACGGGATACAAGACCCTTGCTTACGCCTACCTGCTTTGCAATTTCTTCAACTGTTACTCGTTTCATAGTTTCCTCTTTTGGTGGTACCCGTTTTTCATCCCGGCCCTGCAGAATCAGCGGGGCGGGAAATGTTATTAGTAAAGTTTAATGTTGTCGACGAAAAGTTTTCCGTCTTCACAGGTACTGAATACGCAGAAATAAATCTCTTTCAGCTTTGTTCGTTTGGGAAGGTCGAACTTATAGTTCTTCATACTGCTGCCTGCTTCAAGTTCAAAGAATGAATCGGCGCTGCCCATAATATAAATGTTGTCTCCGGATTCGGGAACCGCAATAAGTTTAACCTTAACCGGTGCTTTTGCAGCGTAAGCACCAAGATCGACAGATACATGTGAGAACGTTCCAAGTCCGTTACCTTCTGCCTGATATCTGTACATGTACTGTGTGCTGTAGCCGGAATAAAGGCCGATCAGTCTGCTGCCCGAATTCGAGCTGTCATAAATGTTGATGCCGCCTTCAATGTTTTCCCAGGCATCATTGTTATACCTTCTGCGAATCCATTCTGTTGAAGAATATGCTTCACCGTGACTCTTGTTTGTTACGTCATCAAAATACAAATTGATTAATTCGCGTTCAATAGGTTTGATTGAACTTTTTGTATCTGAACTATACGTAAACTGAATGTTATCCAAATATATTTTTGTCTGAGGTCCGTTTCCGTAGTTGCCGTCCAGCACAAAATTAATCTGATCGCAGAACGGAACAAGTTCAAAGTCCTTCGTAATTCCCAAATATGAAAGAGCATCACCAAGCGAAAAATCTGCTCCGTTATATTTAACCTTCCATTTGCCGTCAGAAACCGCAACCACGTAATGATTCCAATTATTAGCCGGAACGCCAAGGTCTATTGTAGTGTAAACGCCGTCGCTGCTTCTCATCAGCTGAAGTCTGAGTCTCAGTATTCCATCACCCTTGATATCAAACTCAATAGCAGAATAACCTTTATCTGTCGAATAGTTCTTCTGATATCTGAAAGCGGTTCCGTTATCCCAGCAATTAAAGGAAACACTTTCTTTGCCTGATTCGGAAAACGATGCAGACGTGCCGATTGATGCACCACAGTCAATCCAGTTATCTGCATATTTCTTGATTTCCCAGTCATCAGAAAGATCACCGGCGGTCTTACCGTCAGCATTTTCAATAACATAGGCACTTGTTGCGGGCTGAACCGATGTTGTAGGCTCAGGTGTTGCTGTAGGCTCAGGTGTTGCTGTAGGCACGGGTGTAGACGTAGGCGCGGATGTTGCGGCCTTCTCTGTAGGAGTAGGTTTTGCGCCTTCGGTAGGGGTTGTAGCACCTTCGGTAGGTGTTGCCGGCTTTTCTGTAGGAGTAGGGTCACCGGGCTTTGATGTGGGCTCAGGTGTTGCCGCTGCCTCTGTAGGTGTTGGTTCAGCATCTCCCGTAGGCGAAGGCTCAGCTTCTTCTGTAGGGGTAGGTGCTGCCTCTTCTGTAGGGGTAGGGGTTGCAGGTACGTCAGTAGGCACCGGGGTTTCTGTCGGGGCAGAAGTTGCCGACGGAGCCGGAGTATCTGTAGGTTTTGTTGTAGGTGTCAGTGCATCAGTAGGAATGGGACTCGGGGAAGTCTTCTTTTCACATGCTGCGAGCGACAACACCAAAACAAAAACAAGGATTACGGAAACAAACCGTTTTGTTTTCATATTATACTCTCCTCTAAACTTTTTTCAAATGACCAATCGGATTGTTTTTTTGTTGAAAATGTCAAAAAGATTGCTCTTTTTATGTCATAATTGTAGCATGATGTTCACAATCGGGCAATAAATCTTAAGTAAACAAAGTCGTGTTTTTAGTAAACATTTATGGAAACATTTTTTGTTTACAATATAGTTTACAGTTTTTCATGAAAATATCTACAAAAGAAAAAGCAGGAATTCTACACGGATTTCTGTAAAAGACACAACAAAACGGAGGCTGTAAATAACTTATAAGTTATTTTGCAGCCTCCGTTTCGCGAGACAAATATTAGAATAAAGAATATTTACCGGTCTTCTTCCAGGAAAAGTGCAAGGTCTTCAATGTAGAAGTATCTGTTGTTGCTGTTTCCATCAGTATTCTTAACCCAGATCATGATTTTTGTAACTTCCTGCTCTTCGAATGTATAATCCACTCTTTCAAGATTCTGGTTCGGTGCAAATGTTGCCCAGTTGTCTGCAGTTCCGGCAAGGAATGTCTTGGTACCGGAAGCATTTACAAGTGCAATCTTGTAAGAAATGTTGCCAACATTGGAGTTGAAGTAGTTACCGATTGACAATGAGAAGCGGTTATATGTTCCAAGGCTTGAACCTGTTGAATATGTATATTCCTTAGCAACATTTGAAACCAGATTAATAAGCTTGTTTGTTGAAACGGTAACTGTGTTTCCGTTTCTCTTTTCGTTCTTGCAGTTAATATCAGGTGTAGTAACTGCCTTATAATCATACTTGTAAACCTTGGTTGTCCAAAGTGCGCTGTAAACGGTTCCGGTGTATGTGCCGTTTGTCTGCATATCTTCGAAATCAAGTGTCTGAGCAGCGCTTGCCGAAGTACTGCTGCTGATTTCAATATCGTCTACATAGAGATATGTCTCACCGCTTGATTTAACATTAAGTACAATACCGTAAACATCCATTGCGCCAAAGTTAATCGCACTAAGCTGTGAACCTGCCGGAAGAGCGGCGTTAATCAGATCAAGTGCCGAAAGCATTCCGTCTGTTGCAGAGCCAAGAGTGGATGTGTTCGGAAGGCTCATATAACCGTCTGCTGCAGTTGAAAGCGGCAAATAATAAATGCTTCCGTCTGATTTAAGCAAACCAAGCTTTATGCTTATATTGTTTGCATTATAAGTGTTTCCGAGTTTCAGGGCAATTGTGTCATAATTGCCAATCTTACTGCCTGTTGCAAATGTGTAGGTTCTTGCGTTCGAACCAACATACATGTTGACAACTCTTGAACCGTTCTTTGATCTGCTGTTCATTTTGCCGGTCTCAGCAAACCAGTCCTGAGTATATCTTCTTTCAGACCAGTTTACTGCATATTTCTGGTCTACAGTACCATCATTAAAGGTAATAAAGTGCGCATTAAGCGGAGTAGTAACCTCAAGCAGTTCCGTAGATGAAGGAATAAACTCAAGGTTATCAACATAGATTACCGACGTTGCACCATTTGCTGTATGTCCGTTAAAAATAAAACTGATTGTGTCAAAATACTGCAAAAGCTCGTCCATATTCGAAAGTCCCACGGTTGAAAGTAACTCTTGTGATAACCCGTAATTGCTTCCACTCACGTTAATGGTCCATCCGGCATAAGCCATAGGAATAAGAACGTTTGTCCACTTGGCCGCAGGAACTCCCACGTCGGCAGTAATGTATATACCCGATGTACTGTTCGAAAGCTGTACCTTTAAGTTTGCAATACCATCACCGTATATGTCAAATGAAATAGCATCAAAAACTGCTTCCGTATCATAACTCTTGGCAAACTTGAAGGCTGTATCATTATTCCAGATATTAAACTGCATGCTCTTGCCATAAGTTGAAGCGTAAGAGTTACCTGCTGCTATGGTTGCACCGGTTGTTGCCCAGCCTGACCCGGAATATTTCTTAACATCCCAGGCCGCCTGAAGAAGGGCATCCGTGTTGTTTGAAGAAGCATCTTCTATCACAAGATTTTCCAGAGGTCTTTCATAAAGAACAAAGGTCTCAATTTTATCTGAAATATAGAGCTTGTTTATACCCTCATCAAAGCTTGCGGGAGCTTTAAGAGTAAGTGTCTGTTTTCCCGTTCCAAGCTGGGCGGCAGAAATAACATAAACCATTCTTTCGAAATCGAAGAAGATTGCATCATCAAGAATTGTAAAGGACTCACCGTCATTTGAATACCACATATAGGTTCCGGCAGTAAAGACGAACTCAACTTTGTCACCGGCCGGCTTCGAAGCGGTAATAGTACCGCTTTCCACAGCCGTAAATGTGAATGTGGCTTCCGGACTTTCACTATAAAGCTTACCATCACCAACAGCTTTAACCTTTACGGTATATTCTCCCGGAGTTGTCGGGAAAGTATAACCTTCGGCATCGGCATACTCACCGTCATTAACCTTCACCTGATATTTTACGGCGCCTGTAACATCAGCCCATTCCAGACCTGTATCGTCATTTCTTGCAGTGATGACAGGGGCCTCAAGTGCTTCGGGAACACGCATAAGAGCAAGATCGTCAATATAGAGGTACTTGTCATTCGATGCACTCTTTACATAAATGCGAACTGCTTTAACATTCTGTTTTGCGAAATCAGCCTCAACAAATTCGAGACCGGTATTTGCTGCTATTGTCCGGTAATTTGATGCATCTCCTATTACCCATGTTTCTGTTCCCGCATCATCAATAACAGAAACCTTATACTTAATATCTGCAGCTCCCGAGAAGTAGTTTCCGAGCCAGATTGAGAAGTGGTTGAATTCTCCAAGAACATTGCCTGTTGAATATGTGTAACGTTTATAATCCGATGTTGATACAAGGTTTACAACCTTATTGGTAAGGTTTGTTCCGTTGCTCTGTTCATTTCTGCAGTTCATTGCAAGGCTTGAACCGGTCTTGTCGCCCATCTTATAAGCCTGACGTTTCCAAAGTGAAGCGTAAGTTGTTCCCGAATAAGCGGAACCTACTGTACCGTCTTCGAAATCAAGCTTCTGAGTTGCACTTGCAGATGTACTGCTGCTTACAGTGATGTCATCAACATAGAACCATGTACTTGCTGAAGACTTAACAACAAATACGATTCCGTAAACATCCATTGCGCTGAATGTGATTTCGCTTCCAAGAAGAGCCGATGCTGCAACCATTGCGTTATTCGTGCTCGGAACGGTAACGAAAGTGTTGGCATCACCAATAAGATATTTAACTGATTTGTCGCTCTTAAGGAGGCCAACCTTAACCTGAATGTTCTGTACGCCGCTGCCGGGATTGTAATAATTGCCGACTCTGAGGCTTAATGTATCAAAATTACCAAGCTTCTGACCTGTTGAGAAGATGTACTGTCTTGCTCCGTCACTTGAAGCCTTCATGTTAACGACCTTGTTTTCAAGTTCGCCCGAACCGCTCTTCTCTTTTCTGCAGTTCATTGTGCCGGTTTCGTCAAACCAGCCGTAAGAATATTCGGTCCAGCCTGTCTTTGTGTAAGCTGAGCCTACTGTACCGTCTTCAAAGGATACGCTGTACTGAAGGGCTTCCTTTGTAACGGCGCCTGAACCTGTTGTTGTGAACTTAAGGTTATCAACCCAGAGAACAGTATTTGAGTAGTTAGAATCAAGTCCCTTGAAAATGAACTGAATCTGATCAAAGTATGCAAGTACTTCTGCAGCACTTACAAGACCCATCTTGTTAAGAACGGTCTCATTTGCAAAGTTGTAGGTTCCGCTGCCGTAAGCAAGCTGCCACGTTGTGCTGTCCATAGGAATTACAACGTGTGTCCAAACATTTTTGTCAATCTTGCCGATGTTGTTCTTTGCATAAACACCGGATTCCGTATGTGTAATCTGAATGGTTACGTCCGAAAGGCCGTCGCCCTTAATATCAAATTCAATAGCGTTGTAGCCCTTCCTTGATGAATAAGACTGTGTATAAGCAAATGCCGTGCCGTTTGTCCAGCAATTAAACTGCATAGCCTTGCCAAATTCCGGTTTATACGATCTTGCAGCAGTTACCGTAGCATTACTTTCTATCCAGCCGCTTCCCGAATACTTGGTATCAGGCCATGCAGCGGAAAGCAGCGCATCAGTATTGTTGTCACTGCAATCCTCAATCATTTTGTCTGAAGTTCCCATGGGAACAAGGAAAACGCTCTTATAAGCATCCTCTGTATAGAAAACTTTATTTGTGTCATCCCAGCCCTTTTCAGCCTTAAGTTCCAATATCTGACGTCCGGGAGTTACAACCGTGTATTTACCCGTTGCGGGGTCATAAGGTGTTCCGGCAGGCATATCGATATAAGTATCCTGATATTTTCCCTTGATTGCGCAGCCCTCATACGAGAACAGTGCAGTATCCATTGCCGTTTTATCAATAGTAATCGAAGCCTTTGCAGCAGTGAATACAAATGTTGTTTCCGCACTGTCAGCATATGCCGTTCCGTCTCCGACCGATTTAACCTTAACCGTATATGTGCCGGCGGTTGTAGGGAATGTATATTCCGTTCCGTCAGCATACGTTCCGTTGTTTACCTTGTACTGAACCCTGGTTGCATTTGTGTCTGCAGTCCAGGTGAGTCCCGTACGGTCAGCCTTAACCGAAACAACAGGCGATGCAAGTGTTCGCGGTGTGGGTGTAGGAGTAGCCGTAGGCAGAGGTGTTGCAGTGGGCTTAGGTGTAGCCGTAGGTGCCGTTGTTGCCGTAGGTGCTGTTGTAGCAGTAGGCTCAGGTGTTGCTACCGGCTCTTCTGTAGGTACGGGAGTCTCTGTAGGTACGGGAGTCTCCGTGGGTGCTGTTGTAGCTGTAGGGGTAGGGGTCTCCGTAGGCTTTTCGGTAGGTGTAGCGCTGGGAGCCTCTGTTGCCGTAGGTGTAGGCGTTGCTGTAGGTACGGCAGTAGGATCAGGCTTTCCGCATGCGCATAAGCTGAGAACCATAACTGCTGTCAAAGCCAATGCCAACCATCTGTTAATCTTCTTCATGTAATCTCCAATCCTCTGTGCTTGAGCCGTTATTGGTAATTGTGCACAGAAAAACAATCACCCGGGTCCCCGATTTGGTCATTTTTATCATAACATGACCTTTTTAATGTTTCAAGAACGCTTATGTAAACAAATGATATTTTTTAGTAAACATTCTGAAAACATTTTCGGAGACCCGGGCGAACCCGTTTCTTTACCAATCTCTGTGATTTTTTCTATAAGGTATTTCAAACGCTACCAGATACAGGATTCCAAGGATGACAATTACTGCCGCTCCGCTGCCGATGATAACCGTTTTTTTGAACCTGCTGACCTCTTTATATTCCGGATTTACAGGTCCGCGTGTCGGTTCCGGTGTGGGCGTCACGGGCTTTGTGGGATCGGGCGGAGGTGTTGGTGTCACAATGCCGTAACCTTCATATTTTTCAATAAGCTTCTCATGTGCGGGAAGAAATGCTTCCTCAACAGAGAACAGGAAATCCGGCCATCGTTCCTTAAAGGTTTCGGAATTAAGCGGATAGCCTTCATTGTAGTAGATAATGTCAGCTGCACCTACCGTAATTCCGCCGTAGGTATATGATATTGTGCCGATGACATTTTCACCGTGATAATATTCGGAAATATCATTAAAAGTAACATGCTTTGTGATATCCTTGAAATCAATTCCCGAAGGGACAACAACCGTACTCTTTGAATTAATACTGATGATAGGTTCATTCTCATAAACACGAAAACGCTGGGCCTCACTGAAAAGACTTGAGAATGTAGCTTTGCCGCCAAGTTCGTTTTCCTGAATATTATAAGTCTTAAAGTTCTCATAACACCAGTTACAGAGAGCCTTGGTCTGGTCGTAAAGTCCGTTCTGACTGTCGGCACCAAAAATAACGCACAAAAGTGTAATGCCGTCCTTTTCCGTAAACGTAACACCCGTATAACCGGCCGGCTGGCTGTATCCAACCTTGCCCGCAACCGCATAAGGATAATCATATGTCTTTTTAATCATCAGATGACGGTTGGAGATAGGACGCGCCTCTTTCTTATTTGTTGCCGGAATAGTGTAACTTCTTGTCCCGGCAATCGTTCTGAACTCGGAATAAGTGTAAAGTTCACGGGCAATCAGAGCCATATCGTAGGCACAGGAATAATGGTCCTTATTGTCCTCACCGTGAGGAGAAGTAAAGTTTGTATTTGTGCAGCCAAGTTCCTCTGCACGCACATTCATGGCCTCAACAAAGCTGCCGGCCTTACCTGAAATATGTTCTGCAATGCCGTAAGCCACTTCATTTCCGGAAGCCAGAAGAACCGCATAAAGCGCGGATTCAATTGATAATGTTTCGCCTCGCGTAAGACCCACGCGGCTGCCCGACACACTGGTTTCAGCATCGGCAGACATGGTCATGGTATCTGTCAGCTTGCAGTATTCAAGCGCCAGAAGCGATGTCATCAGCTGCGAGATGTTCGCAGGTGCATAAGGCGAATATGCATCCTTCCGGAAAAGAACAACGCCCGTATTTACGTCCATAACAAGGGCAGCCTTCGCCGATGTCTGCGGGCCGACCGGCCAGAGAGCTCCCGAATCGTCTGCTCTTGCGGGTATTACCGAAACGGCAAATAGCACCGCAAGAAAAAGCGGTGCTACATGACGCAATATTCTGTTTTTGTTACAGGAAAAAATCATTTAGTCTCCAAGCCAAGATATTTGGCGATGCCTTTTGCATCAGCTATTCCCAGCTGCTTAATCTGTTCATCGGTCTGAAGGAACTTTTCATCGTTCTTGTTGTCCATAAAGCAGTGCTCTACAATTCCTCCAACGATACCGTTATCGGCAGCATATCTGATAACTCCGTAATACTCAACAGGCTTGCCGTTTTCATCATATGTGTCCCCGCTGTTACGCTTAAGAAGACCGTTCGTAGCCTTGTTTCGCTTAAGTCCGAGATTGCAAAGCTCATCAAGAATGCAGTTTGCAAGAGCAACCGACTGATCACCTACATTCTTTCTGTGCTGAATGCAGACAAGACAACCGGAATCCTTATGGTTTTCGGTAGCATTTAAGTGAAGGCTGACAAAAAGGTCAGCATTCTTCTTAACAGCAAGGTCAACACGCATATGCAGGTCAGTTGCAAGTGTTTTCGACATGACTTTGTCAGAATCTCTTGTTAAGTACACCTCAACATTCTTATATGTGTTCTCAAGATACTCCTTGCACGCAAGACCAATCTTCAGGTTAATGTTTTTCTCATAAAGAGGCTTATAGCATGCGCCCCACCAGTCACCGCCGTGGCCGGGGTCAAGAACAACCACATACTTTCCGGGTGTCTTAGGCTCAGGCGAACTGTAAATAAAGGGTGTAGGTGTAGCCGTAATTTTCCCTACTTTCTGTGTCGGAACCGGTGTGTTCGTTGCAGTCGGAGTATTTGTGGGTGTGGGAGTCTCCGTAGGTGTAGGGGTAGGTGTTTCGGTAGGAGTAGGGGTCTCCGTAGGCGTAGGTGTGTTTGTAGGGGTCAGTGTGTTTGTAGGTGCTTCGGTAGGGGTAATTACTCCGTGCTCGGATGTATTCTGATTATTATTTGACGGGTCTTCTTTTTCTCCGCATGCTGCAAGAGCAAATACCATTGTCAGTGCAAGTAATAAAACTAAAATCTTTTTCATTTCTAATCCTCCGATTCTTATATTTCTTCTTTGTTCTTTGTTCGGAACATACCGACGCTCATCACATCCAGATCATTGAAGGCTTCAGCAGAACTGAATACAAGGTATTCTTCTCCGAGATCCTTATAGAGAACGGAATCGGAGCAACAATCTTTTCCTATTCTGAACTGAAATCAACCTGTAAGGCTTCCTCATTATCGTTCCAGATGATTCCCTTGTAGTGGTGCTCCTTTGCGCATTTGACACATACGGTTTTTCCGTCTGTTTCTTCACATTCTACCGTACAGTCATTGCAGATCGCCGCACCGCATATCACGCATCGGTTTAGCTTCTTCAGAGCTTCGACATTAGCACGTTCATAAGCGGAATCGTGATCCTGCCGCCAAACGAGTTCCCGTGCTCTTTGCTCTGTTCGGGATAAAAACAGTTTTTTCTCAAATCCCGAATGAAATGCAATTTTCGTGGTGCTGACGACCTTGCCGCAGCAATCACAGAAAAAAGAGAAGTTGAACTGCTCTTCTGTGGAAGCATCGACGTATTTCTTCGTTACTGCATCCAGCACCGATGGCCCTCCTTTCTGAGCACACTATCACATAGTGAGTACAAGTATCATTGTACGGATCTTTCGTAAACACGGTAGTAGGAAAAGGGCTACCTTTGCTCAAATCAGGGCTACTTTTTTCCGCGAACTAAAAAAATTGGCGTATATCAAGGTCATAGCCGCATGAAAATGAAAAACCGCCAAAATGGATCAACTCCACTTTGGCGGATTCTATTTGTTTGATAAACCTGGATATGGTGCACTCTTGATTGTGCGATTAAACTTCCATTTATCTGTCTGTGCAAACTAAAATCTGTTTTACTGTTTCGTCAGTTTATAAATTAGTTCCGTCCTGTTGTGCACATCCAGCTTGGAATAAATGCTCGCAGAGTGCTTTTTGATCGTTGCTTCCGTGACGAACAATTCATCAGCGATCTGCTTTCTGCTTTTACCTTCCAGCAATTTTTGCAGTACTTCCATTTCACGCTTGGAAATCAGCTCGGCGATTTCAGGCTTTTCGCACACC
>JAZQNE010000104.1:0-4474 GCA_045627185.1 Lachnospiraceae bacterium | reverse complement strand
ATTCGGCAAGTAAGCTTGCAACAGAGGAATTCCCCAACTTTGTTGTTGGACAGCGTTCGGCTGCATCAATCGCACGTCGTCTGCAGGATCCGCTTGCTGAGCTTGTTAAGAATGACCCGGAGGCTATCGGCGTTGGCCAGTATCAGCACGACATGAACCAGAAGAAGCTTGGCGATTCCCTTAACGGTGTTGTTGAAAATTGCGTTAACAAGGTTGGTGTTGACCTTAACACGGCGTCGGCATCACTCCTTGAATATATTTCCGGCATTTCAAAGCCTATTGCAAAGAATATTGTTGCATACCGTGAAGCAAACGGCCGTTTCATGAGCCGTCAGGATTTATTGAAGGTTCCGAAGCTCGGACCGAAAGCATTTGAGCAGTGTGCAGGCTTCCTTCGTATCACCGGAGGTACAAATCCTCTTGATGCTACAGGCGTTCATCCCGAATCCTACAAGGCGGCTGAGGAACTGTTAAAGAAGCTTGGCTATACAACAGCGGATATCGGCAAGGTTCACGCAGAACAGCGTGAGGCTGAAGCCAAGGCAGCAGAAGCTGAAAAGAAGCAGGAGCGTGAGGCTTCACGCAACCGTGACAATAAGAAACAGCGTCAGCCCGAAGTACGAGTAAATACCAACACTGCAATGGGCAAGGCACTTCTTGCCGCTATGGGTGGAAAGCCTGTCACACTTGAAGCTGAGAAAGCTCCCGCAAAGAAGGCAGAAGAGAAGCCTGCTGCAGGCGCAAAGCTTTCAACACTTTCACGTCTTGCAATTGACAAGAAGAAGCTTGCTGAGGAGCTTGGAATCGGCGAAATCACACTTGTTGACATTATGCATGAAATCGAAAAGCCCGGCCGTGACCCGCGTGATGAGATGCCGCGTCCTATCCTGCGTACAGACGTTATGGACATGGCAGACCTTAAGGAAGGCATGATCTTAAAGGGCACCGTACGCAATGTTATTGATTTTGGCGTATTTGTTGATATTGGTGTTCATCAGGACGGCCTCGTTCATATTTCACAGATTACAAACGAGCGTTACATCAAGCATCCCCTTGACGCCGTAAGTGTAGGGGATGTAGTCGATGTCAAGGTACTCGGCGTTGATCTTCAGAAGAAGAGAATCAGCCTGACAATGATTCTGTAAGATTTGAAAACCTTATTGAATTAACCACGGAATTCAAAAAAAGATTGGAGAACCATATGAGACCACTTGAAGGCAGAAAAAGAAGACACGGAGACCGTAAGGACGGCTATCGTGTAAGAAATCTCGACCCCATGACAATGCTTGTCCCTTACATCATGAAAACAACACCGGACAGTTTTGTTCTGTTTGAGGACGATGTCGAAATTTCGCATACCCAGGATTTTATTTTTGAAAAACGTAAGGGCGAAATTCCCGGGATTTCACTGTATCACGTTGTGTTTGCTGCGATTGCACGCGCAATGGTAGATATTCCCGAACTGAACCGCTTCACCATCAACCGCCGCATCTATTCCCGTAATGAGATTAAAGGCGCAATGGTTGTTATGAAGGAAATGAGCAAATGGTCGGAACGCAGCATGATTACTCCGCGTTTTGAGTGCGAAGATACGCTTCCGGACGTTGTTGCGCGTATTAACGGCCTGACAGCACCTATTAAGGCTGATGATGAAGAAAACCAGGGTGAGCATACAAAGGGCCTTTCGAGCCTTGAAAAGCTGCTTTGCGGCATGCCAAACTGGCTTTTGAAGTTTGCCGTAAAAATGATTTTCTTCCTTGATAATCACGGCTGGCTTCCGAAGAAAGTTATTGACGTAAGCCCGTTCCATTCAAGCTTTTTTATTACCAACATGGGTTCAATAGGCATTGCACCCGTATTCCATCACATTTATGAAATCGGAACACTTTCCGTTTTCGGTGCAATCGGAAATAAGGAAGTTAAGTATGAGCTGAACCGTGACGGACAGCCCGAAAAGCATGTTTACATGAAACTGCGCTTTGTTATTGATGAGCGTGCAACTGACGGCTTTATTTATGCCGAAGGCTTCAGAGCCATCAAGAAATACATCCAGAAGCCGGAGCTTCTTATGACTCCGCCGAAGGAAATAAAATTTGATAAAATTGACCGGGAGTGATATACTTTCGGGAATCTGCTCTCCGGGTGCGTTCTCCGCACCCGGTTTTGAGCGTATTAACGGAGAACGTTTATGAAAGTAATTGAAAGCTTCTCGGCTCAGGAAACCTTTGAGCTTGGAAAGAAAATTGCAGAAGAGGCAAAAAAAGGCCAGATTTTTTGTCTGGACGGGAATCTTGGAACAGGAAAAACCGTATTTACACAGGGCTTTGCAAATGGGCTTTCCATTGACGGTCCCGTAAACAGCCCCACGTTTACCATCCTTCAGATTTATGAAGACGGCCGTCTTCCCCTTTATCATTTTGATGTCTACAGAATTGAGGACCCGGAGGAACTGTACGAGGTGGGTCTTGACGATTATCTTTACGGTGACGGTGTATGCCTTATTGAGTGGGCAAGCATGATATCCGAACTGATTCCCGGGGATGCAGTTCACATTAAGTTGGAAAAACAGCCCGAAAAAGGCTTTGATTACAGAAAAATCACCATAGACTGATTTTGTTATTTCGAGGTAATTATGAAACTTTTAGCTATTGATGCCTCCGGGCAGGTGGCTTCCGTTGCTCTTTCGGAGAACGGAAAAATTCTGGCGGAGTATTCCGTTGATTTCAAAAAAACACATTCGCAGACGCTTCTTCCCATGGTAGATGAAATACTGCGCATGACGGAAACCAAATGTGCAGATGTTCAGGGAATCGCCGTTTCAAAGGGACCGGGTTCGTTTACCGGCTTAAGAATAGGCGGAGCAACCGCAAAGGGGCTTTGCAATGCGCTGAATGTACCGGTTGCGGGAATATCGACACTTGAAATGCTTGCAGCCAATTTCCTTGGTTCTGAGGAGCTGATTGTGCCGCTTATGGATGCAAGGCGTGAACAGGTTTATACAGCAGCCTTCAAAACAGACGGTGAGGGACTTAAAACCGTGATTGCTGAGGGTGCCTGTGCCGTAAGTGAAATTGTTGAGAGGCTTAATGCACTTGGTGAAAATGTTGTTCTTCTTGGTGACGGTGTTGCCGTAAACAGGGAATATCTTGTGAATAACCTTAAGTGCCCTTATCGTTTTGCACCGGCACATATGAATATGCAACGTGCCGGAAGTCTGGCGGTTCTTGGCGAAAAAGCCTTTGAAACAGGTAAAACCTGCAGCGGTACCGAGCTTGAGCTTGAGTATTTACGTATGTCACAGGCGGAAAGAGAACGCATGGAGCGGGAGCACAACAGTACAGAACCGGATGGAGGCTTGAAATGCTTCAGATACGCAAAATGATGGCTTCCGACATTGCCCGGGTTGCAAAACTGGAGCATGAGATTTTCTCGGAACCATGGTCGGCTGACAGCTTTGAGCGTGTTATTGATTCGGAAAACGATGTTTATCTTGTTGCGGAGGAAGACGACAAAATTGTCGGGTATTGCGGCCTTTGGGGCGTTATTGATGAAGGCCAGATTACAAATGTCGCAGTATCTCCGGATTACAGACGGCAGGGAATTGCCGAACGCATGCTCACGGAGCTGATGAGCGAAGCCTCGGCACGTAAATTCACGGAATTTACGCTTGAGGTCAGAAAGAGTAACAGGCCCGCGATTGATCTTTATCATAAGCTTGGCTTTAAGGATGAAGGCATCCGCAGGGATTTTTACAATCTTCCTGTTGAAGATGCCATAATAATGTGGAAAAGGACTAAATTATGTTAGATGTCTGTCTGCTTGGAACCGGTGGAATGATGCCGCTTCCCAAGCGCTATTTAACAGCCCTTCTTACCCGCTGCAACGGGAGTTCGCTTCTGATTGACTGCGGTGAAGGCACACAGGTTGCCCTGCGTGAAAGCGGATGGAGCTTCAATCCGATAGATACAATCTGTATCACGCATTTTCACGGAGACCATATAAGCGGTCTTCCCGGGCTTTTGCTTTCAATGGGTAATGCAGAGCGCACGGAGCCTGTAACAATCATCGGCCCCAAAGGGCTTGAAAAGGTTGTCGGTGCGCTGCGCGTGATCGCACCGGAGCTGCCTTTTGAAATTGAATATATTGAACTTTCGGGTACTGAAGAAAAGATTGTCCGTAAGGATTACAATATCACGGCCTTCAGGGTTAATCACAATATCACCTGCTACGGCTATACGCTTGAAATCAAGCGTGCGGGCCGTTTTATGCCGGAGCTTGCCAAGCAGAACGAGGTTCCTCTTAAACTTTGGAACCGTCTGCAGAAGGGTGAAAATCAGGAACTGGATGGGAAAATTTATACACCCGATATGATTCTCGGGCCTGAACGTAAGGGCATCAAGCTGACTTATTGCACGGATACGCGTCCGATTCCCGAAATTGCCGATTATGCCGCCGGAGCAGACCTTTTCATCTG
>JAZQNE010000103.1:0-15214 GCA_045627185.1 Lachnospiraceae bacterium | reverse complement strand
CATTGTGTTATCTTCACTTGTAAAGTTAATTTCAAGTGTTGTTCCGGGAACAAGAGCATCAAGTACTTCCTGGGTAAGTTCAAATCCGTCCTGTCCCCAAGCACCGCCCTTACATGCGAAACCTGCAAAGTCAACTGATTTTACAAACTCTTTTTCAGCACCCTTTGTTCCAACTTTAACAGAATATACTTCCCATTCAGTCTTTGCTTCACACTGAAGTCTTGCACCCCAGCCGGCTTTATCTTCGCCAAGAGCCGCAACAATCTGCTCATAATCAATCTGAGCAACCGTCTTGGAATCATTGATATAAGCTTCGTCCTGAGCCACACGGCTCCAACCTGCTGCTGCATCAGGGAATACTGTCCAAAGTGAACCGTCAGCACTGGAGAATGCAATTTCAAGTGTTGTTCCGGGAACAAGAGCGTCAAGTACTTCCTGGGTAAGTTCAAATCCGTCCTGTCCCCAAGCACCGCCCTTACATGCGAAGCCGGCAAAGTCAACATACTTATCGCAATAAGCAAGATTCGAACGGTCAGCTTTTTTATTTTCGAATCCATCAGGAGCAACAAAAGCAACCTCTGTAGATGCGGGCTTAATCAGTTGACCCGAAGCATCAAGGAAACGGATGTTGTCAATGTAAAGAACTGCTGCACCATGATTGTTGTCAAAACCATTATCTACTTCAAGATCAACAAGCATAATGGGCATATCCGCACCAAAAGTGAAATTGGTGGGAACAGCGAAAGATACGAGCTTCGGATTCTTATTCTTAAGATAAATTGACCAAGGAGCTTTTTTCATATCTCCAACCTTTTTAGCGGTCCAGAAATATGCAAAGCCTGATGTGGCATTAAAGCTCTTATCTTCGTATTCGGTTGCAAGAATCATTTCAACGGACGCAACCTTGGATGCATTTTCGCCAAGAAGGCTTACAACATCAATACCAAGATAACTGAATTTTGCGGGATCGGCTTTAACAACTTTAAGTGCTTTACTACCATTAAATTCAGCAACAGAAATCTCTGAAGCATCTGATTTTGCATGCTGCATATAAAGAGCAACAAAATCCATTTTTCCATCTTCAAAGTCAACACTTGCGTCTGTGGGTAAAGCCTGAGTAGGTACAGGTGTTGGTGTAGACGGAGCTTTTGAAGGTTCCGGAGTTAAAGTTGCAGTAGAAGTAGGTTTACTACAAGCAACAAGCCCAAGAACCATGGCAACTGTTAATACAACTGCCAAAAACTTACGATTTCTCATTTTTATCCTCCTTTTATTTTGAGAAAATTTGAGTCAGTTGAAGTGATTATCCTACGATACCACTACGTTCAACTCCCTCTATAAAGTTTTTCTGAAGAACAAGATAAATTATTATCACCGGAAGAATAACAAGTATTGCACCCGCATCGCGATACAACTCCTGAATTGTAAGAGACAGGATATTATCCTCATTTGCAATAACACCTTGCAAACTTGCTATTCTCTTGCTGATAACGATTTTATCGCTTATCAGAAATAACTTCGCAAAAAATGTGTCATTAAACTGCCATACAAAAGAGAATACAGTGACAGTAATGACTGCAGGCATGGCATTGACAAGCATAATTCTAAAATATGTATACCACATACCTGCTCCATCAACCAATGCAGCTTCTTCAATTTCTTTAGGCAACCCTCTGAAAAACTGATTGAAGATGTAAATAAACAAACCCGATCTCAAACCACAACCAAGCAAGGTTAATATATATACCGGAATCTGTGTACCATTCAATCCCGGAGTTTTTGTAATTTTTAATCCAAGGTTAAAAATATCAAAATCCTTAAAGGTCATATACAGCGGTATCATGATTGTATGTACCGGAATAATAATGGTAAAAACAACACAACCGAACCAGAATTTCTTAAGCGGAAAATCAAATCTTGCAAAACCATATCCAACCATTGAGCAAATGAAAAGCTGAATTAAGGTTATTGAAACTGCATAAATCAAAGTGTTGGCAAGTGTTTTCCAGTAATCCATCCTCACAATTACCGTCTTGTATTTTTCTATTGTCGGATGCTTCGGAAGAATAAATACCATAGGGTTATATGCGTCATTATCTGATGAAAATGAGTTTGCAAGCATACCGATTACCGGAGCTAAAATCAAATAACTTACACCAACAAGAATAAGGATTTTAAGTAATGAAAGTAAAATCTTCTTAATGGTGTTAAAAAAGATTTTCATCTTAAAAGGGTTATTGAGTGCACTTTTGAGATTCTGAAATGAAAATTTTCTAACGTTTGTTTGTTCCATTGTGCTCTCCTTCCCTTAATTATAATAAAACGTTCGTTTTTGAATAATTTTTACAATAACAATCAGAATCAGACAGGTTATAACCGTACTAATCAAACTGAATGCAGAGCTCAGACCATAATTGTACTTTCCAAATGTATCTTCTGCAAGTTGAACAACTTCTGATTCTGCAAAGCCGTCAACGATTGTATAAACAACATTCGTAATAATATGCGGCATAACCATGGGGAATGTTACTTTCCAAAATGTCTCATATGCAGTAGCGCCTTCGATTTTTGCAACTTCATACATTGACCCGGGAATCGACTGCAGTGCAGCTATAAAAATAATAATCTGAACACCCGATGCTGAAATAATCGAATTAATCCGGTTAACCGCAGATGCAATATAATCAAGCAGTTTGGCAGGCAATCCAAGGTTCATAAACATTGCTATCAAATAATCAATATCAAATGACAAAACCGTAGAAGCACTGGAAGATACCTCGGTTGCAGTGGCTGAAACACCACCGTTCATCATGGATTGAGCCAGACTCATCATTTCTTTAATCGCATCCGACTGGAAAATAATCGGAAGGAAAAAAATTGCTCTGAAAAAGGCTCTGCCCGGAAACTTTTTATTCAGGAGAATTGCCATGAACAAACTGAAAAAAGTAATTAACGGAACATCAATCAACATATTCCCAATTGAAGTTGTCAACACCTTCTTAAAGTTCGGGTCTTCAGAAAAAGCATATCTGAAATTATCCCAGCCAACATTTGTAAGTGTAAAACCACCAACACCCGGAATAATCTCAAGCTTTGAAAAGCTGAATTGTCCGACCATATAAAGCGATCTGACATAAAAGAGAACAAACCCGACAAGCCACGGCAGTATAAACATGTACCCCATCACCATACGTTTACGTGTCAGGGAAAGTTTGAATTGCTTACGTGTTTTTTTCATTTATCCCCCTCCATCCGGTATGATTTGGCGGGAACAGTCACCCCACCGATTTCAGCTTCTTTATCACCGTAATTAACATAAATTACAATTCCGTTACTGTATGTTACGGCACGAGCCGTCCCTTCTATCTCATGATTGACAATTCTTGCATTAGAAACTTTTTTAAGCACCTCATTAACCTGCGTGTAAATGCTGCCGGCTGTTTTTGAAATTTTATCAAATGTTGTCGAATAAAATCTGTTAAGTGCAGTTTCCTTCATCTCATTTGCATCTTTCCATGTGAAAACATAATGCGGTGATGAACCGGTCTCAAGCAAATGAAGTATCAATTCGTCCATATGGAAGTTGTTTTCATCATTAAGAAGCTCTGTCGAATAATTAATGCATCCATGTAAAACCATCTGATAGAAAGGAACATCTTCATCACAGATAAAAAAGTCATTTCCAACATAAGGAACATTAATAATATCATCCGCAACACCGAAGGAATAATCATTTCCTTCGTCAACCATAACGTTTCTTTCCGTTTTATCAATTGTGTCAAGTTGTGCTATGATAATATCAAGAGCCTGCTGTCGGTTAATCATTTCGGTACGGCGTTTGTCAGAAGCAAGTTCTTTACCAAGATCTCTGAGGGAAATACCGTCAACATCAAGTTTTACGAACTTCTTTGTGAAACTATTTACATAGCGGTCAACAAATTTCGGTGAAAGGACATTATAACGATTTTCAGTGTAACCAAGATTTGATGTATTACGTAACGTACTTGGATCAATAAGACCAAATGCTGCAACATAACCACTTCCGTAATATCTTGAGGACTCTGCTGAATAATTAAAATGCTCATCTGCAAAGCTTACTCTCTGGAACGCAACATCAGCGTAAAGCTTACCACCTATTTCATTAAGTTTGGCATTCAGGCTTTCAAGATTTCTCTTGCCGCCAAGTTTACCAATTACTCTGATATCATGCGGAGCATCATGATAAAAACCACCGTTAAACCAGCCCTGGAGATTCATAACCTGGTTTGTGATTCCCTGTTCAGCAAGACTTTCTGCCATCTTGCCCGCCTCGTCAAAGTCTGTCATCGAAAAACAGTGAAGATACTGTGCCCCAAGAAAATGTCCAACTTCCTTCACACCCGAAATAACATCATAGTAGAAAGGAATATCCGAGGCTTCTGTAATTTCTTTAAGGATTCCTCTGCCGATAAGACGTTCACGATAATAGTTTGCCATTCCTGCATATCCCTTATAATCAGACGAAGGGAAACTGTAACGAACAGCAATATTACAATCGTAATAATCATCCTCCATAACAAGAGTATCGATTTTGGCAGCACCGAACATAACCAGATTATCTACATTTCTAAGCAGGAAAGTCGGGAAAGTGTAATTATAATCACAGTAAGTTCCCGAAACATTGCTAGAAATTGATGCAAGTGGTGCCCCACCTTCTATTTCGACAAATACACTCTTTTTCTCACTGCAGATTGCATAAATCGGAAGTCTTGCAGCCTTCAGGTTTTCAAGTGTAGTATAATTCTGAATCATCGGGTCAATATCATAAACATACTGATTATACTGCGCTGCATCAACTCTGCCATTATTAAAATAAATAATTGACCCTGAACTGTTCGGAACAAGCGTATAGCCGGTGTCATCAACATGTCCTGCTCCAAAGTAACGCAAAAGCTGAAGCTTGTAGACGTGGCCATGACCATGTTCAACAATATGATTCGTCGGAACGCTCACAACAACTGAATCACCATCAAGTCTGTACTCAAGCGGTATCTCAAAATACGTTCCTTCTACTTCCTCACCGGTGTCAGATTTTTTTGTAACCTTTGTATCACCGATTTTGTAATTATAACGAATTCCGTTTTCGATTTTCTCATAGTCGAACTGTTTAAGCTTTACACACTTGCTGTAACTGTCCATATATGCAGAAGATGCACTGTCATTTAGAAAATAAAGCAAAAACTGTGACTTCATGAAGTTTTTATTTGTCGGATTGGCAACCGAATCCTGATCCGCATTAATGGGGTTTGTGTATGTGATTTCTTTATTTCTCTTATCATAAACTGCAATATTCGCGGTCTGCGGATTAGTATAAAGCTTCAGAATATCATTTTCACAAACAAGTTTGAAATCAGGAACAGACGGATTAGCTTCGCTAATAAATTTCATTTCGGAGCCTGCTTCATATCCGTATTCTTTTATGTTCTTTTTGTAGCTTTTATAAAACATAAAATGGATAAGATAATAAGCAACATAGACTGCAACAACTAAAGCAACTGCAGCAACAACAAATAAAATAATCTTTTTTGCAAGGCTCATGGGCCGTTTTTTTCTTTTCTCTTTTTTGGCTTTCATGCCCTGCCTCCTAAATTCCAAAAATTATTTCGGTATAAACGCTTCGAATAAAGTTAATTACTGCACCAATCAAATTACTCAGTAAAAGAACAAGGAAAATAATAATCAGCATCGCAATAAAAGTCAGAATCAACGTTGCAAAGGTTTTACCGAAGGTATAATTATGAACCTGCATAATTCCAATAATCATAATTATCAGACCATAAATAATACCAACTACAACAAAAAGTTTGTAAATAGCCTGTTCGTTATCTGCTACAGCATAACTTACGATTGTTGCGACAAATAAAATAATTGAAATCGGAACAGTCCCGTATCCGATTGCAATTGCTATGTCCTTTAATCTTCCTTCACCATTCATTAAACAGGTAACGCCCCAGTTACTTGCACAAATAAGAATGTAGAAAGAAAATACTCCAAGCAATTCGAATATACTGTCTATGTTTTTCGGATCAAGTTCATTTACCGTAAAAGCTGCAAGAAGACGATTTCCTGTAAAGCAAACAGAAAAAATGAAAACCATCAGAATTGCAAGAGGAACCGACCCGCGTTCCTGATGACGAATCCAATAAAAGCCTTCCATAGGATGTCTGAGCGTATAGAACATATATCGCCATTTTTCTTTTGAAAATGCTTTTTTCATCTCACTTTGCTCCTTTCTTTTTTACCTTTTTAATTATAAGAAAGGCCACTATCACAATAAGGACTGCTGTTAGCAGATATCCGATAATATCCTTTAAGAATGCATTTCTGTAACGTCTGAAAGCAATAGAATAATACTTACGGTTATTGCCAAGTTTTAAGTATTTCATGGCATTTACGTAATCACCACCCGTAAGATATGCTTTACCTATGCCAACATTGGCGAGCTCATTATTTTCATTCAATTCAAGCACTTTTTCCCAAATCGGAACAGCTTTTGTTTCGTCGCCACTGTATCTGAGTGAAACAGCTTCATTAATCAATGCACCGTATTCTGTTTCTCTGAAAACAAAAACCTCATTCCTTGTTGAATCTACAATTATCAGATTTTCACCAAGGGTATCAATTGCAACAGGCATTGAAAAGGTTCCAGCCTGAGTTCCGAGTCCGCCGAAAATGTAAAGCAGATTTCCTTCATGGTCATAGGTGAAAACTCTTCCGCGTTTTCTGTCAAGGCATGAATAAATTCCATTTTCTCTGTAAACAACATCAATAAACTGCGAAGGGCCTGAGTAATCACTTTTTCCTTCTGTAACAAGGTCACCGCCAAGGTTTGCATTCTCACCCTTGACAATTACATCTTCACCTCTTGGGTTAAGCCGTTTTACGCCTTGAATACCCTGCGAATCAATATTTGTAGCATAAACAAAACCGTCTTCATCGATATCAATTCCGGTAAACTCCGTAGGGATAAATCTTCTGGAATTTTCTTTTTCTGCTTTCGAAGCAATTTTTCTCCAAAACATATCCCAGGCACTGATTTTAACTTCTATTGTCCCGAAAAAGCCTGTAAAGTTTCCCGCTTCGTTGAAAACCATAATTCCTTCAAACTGTCCCTGCGAAATCACATAAACACGTTTTGCATAATCAACAGCAACTTTAATGGGCTTGAAAACAAAACCATCTTCCAATACTTCTGATTGCGGATTTTCCACAAACTTTACAAAGTTGAAGTTTTTATCCAAAACAACAATACGTTTTTTGTTTGTATCCGCAATATAAACATCGCCATCATCCGAGGTTGCTACGCTGGAAGGATTACTGAAATATTCTTCCTTTCCGTTTGCTTCAAACATATCAATAACCCGTATGACTTTTTCCAGCTTATCATCAAGTACAACAATACGGTTGTTTCCCGAATCCGCAATATATACTCTGCCATCAGGATCCTTGCAGATATCCAGCGGTTTATTGAAGTTTCCGATTGATGTTCCGTCGAGTTGGAAAGAAGAACCTTCAATTTCCATAACAGGTTCATATGCTGAAGGCGTATAAACTATGTTATTTCGAAAATCGTAATTATAAGTAACATAAGGACTTGTAGCGGCCACAACATCAACAGGAACCGATGTTGTTATTACCAATCCGGAAAGAACAGCTGCAACAAACACCTTTATGAAATTATTTTTTTTCATATTCTTATTCTCCTTAAGTTGCATCAGTCTTTCATACCTGAGGTTGTCATTGTTTCAAGGACACTGCTCTGGCAGATAAGGAAGAATGTGATGGGAACAGCGGCAACAATAAAGGTAACTGCTGCTGCTGCACCGGCACGTGCAATACCGCCCGCACTGATCTGCTGCAGGGAATACTGCAGAGGCTTTAACTCTTCGTTACGAAGATAAAGGGAACCGGTCTGCCCCCAAGCCTGCTGGAACTGGAAAATAGCAAGTGTCAGCCATGCGGGCTTAACATTAGGCATCATAATTCTCCAGAAAACCTGCCATTCAGTTGCACCGTCAAGTCTTGCGGATTCCATAAGCGAATCCGGAAGCTGCTCCATGAACTGCTTCATAAGGTAAAGGCCCATACCATATGCCCAAAGCGGTAAAACAAGGGCGGCATAGGTGTTGTTAATATGAAGCCAGGAAATAACAATATACTGAGGAATCTGTGTAACCTGCCATGAAAACATGAGTGATATTACAGTAAATCCAAACAGAATGTTACGTCCGGGGAATTTGTGTTTTGCTATAGGATACGCAGCCATAGAAGCAAAGATTACATGGCCAAGCATACCGCCACCGGTAATGATAACCGTATTAATCAGATATCTTGAAAAAGGAACCCAGGTATCGTTCATCAGAGTAAACAGGTCCGAGAAGTTTTTCAAGGTAGGATTATGCACGAAAATCCTGGGGGGATACTGGTATAACTCATCAAGAGGTTTGAGTGAGTTATTAACAATCATTACAAGAGGCATTGCCATAAACACACCGCAAATACCCATCAACACGAAAAGAATGGTATTTCCTGCAACGGAGCGGTTAAGTCTTTTCTGTCTCTTTTTGAATAATCTGTTCTTCTGAAGAGCTTTTTCTACGGGCGTGAGTTTTGATTTTGCTTCACGTTCAAGACGTTTTCTTGTCTTTTCCTCGCTTTTTGAAATAGCATCGGTATGCTTAAAATCAAGTTCTTCAGGTTTTTTCTTCTTCTGAAAAAGAGCGTTCATCATTCACCAACTCCTTTCAAAAGCTTCTGAACAAGCTTATTTGTCCCAACCATCAAAAGGAAAAGAACCGTAGCAATGGCTGATGCATAACCCATTTCAAAACGGGTTGAACCATAGTCAAGAAGGTGGGTTACTACTGTTGCACCCGCATAGTTTACTGACGGGTTTCCAGCAAGTGAAATTGATATATCGGCAACAGCGAATGATTGGGTGATCTGCATAACAGCACCAAACATAAGCTGCGGTTTCATTGCGGGAAGGGTTACATACCATAGTTCCTGCCAGCGGTTCTTGATTCCGTCGATTGCAGCTGCTTCATAAAGGTTCTTGTCAACGGTCTGAAGACCTGCAATAAAAGCAAGGAAGCCGGTACCGAGTGACAACCACAACTGAACGATAATAAGTACCGGAAGTACGTATTTTTCAGTCTGCATCCAGAGGATTGCGTTATCAATAATATCAAGTTTAAGAAGCAGACCGTTGAGGTAACCGTAACGGTCGCCGGTAAGGATGAGATTCCAGATTACATATGCATTTCCGCAGATTGAAGGTGCATAGAAAATCAATGTAAGGAAAGCACGAAGCTTGCCCTTAAATTCATTTATAATCCAAGCGAACAAAAGGCAGAGAAGGTAACTTGTAGGTCCCGTTATCACTGCAAAAATCAGTGTGTTTTTGAGAGCAACAACGAAAATATCATCCTCAAGAAAAAGTTTTACGTAATTCTTCCAGCCAACAAAAGTAGGCATTTCCAACATGTTAAAGTACGTGAAGCTGAAGAAAACAGAAACAACAACAGGAAGGATTGTGAAAAAGAAGAACAGGATAAAATACGGAGCAAGCATCATATATGAGACTTTGTTTTTCTTTATCTGATATAAAAGTTTGCCCTGTTTTTTTGCAATTCCATATGCATCATTTGACGAATTGGCCATTATCGTTCTCCTTTCTGTCAATCTTCTGCAAGCGGAAGGTGAAACTCTTCACGCTTGTAATTTATTTCTGCATTGATATACAAAACCTTTTCGGTAAGTTCTTCGCGAGCAGTTGCAACATCTGTATCGGTTGTAACAGTATAAAATGCATTGTTAACATTACGCCAGGTATAATAACCACCGGGAACCTGAGGAATACCCTGAACCTGTTCAAGTTGTTCAACAAGTTTATTATAATCCTTGTAGGTCCAAGGCAACTTCGAAAGGGCTTCCTTATTTGCTGTTGCAACACGGGCGGAAGCTCCCATAAGGCTTTCCATTTCTCTGGCATAAGATACCTGTGTATCCGTCGAAGTCCACCATTTAAGGAATTCCCAACACTCTTCCGGATGTTTTGTATCTTTCATAATGATGTCGGTAAGGCATGTACAACCCGTCATATGATTAATTGTACCATCTTCCTGAAGAATTCCCGGAACAACATCAAATTCCCAAAGTCCCTTAATATCAGATGCAGAAACCTGAAGATTATTAAAGGTAGTGTAATCGGAAATGATGATAGGACACTCACCGGTGCGGAAACGTTCTTCAACACTTGTCGCTTTGTCAAGCTTGTAGTCAGTGTAATATTCACAATAACGTTTGAAAACGTCAACGGCAACATCAGAGTCAAGGGCTGATTTTTTACCGCCCTCTGTGTAATACTCACCGCCCGCCTGGAACAGAAGCATTGCAAAAATCTGTTCTGAAGGAAGCATGCCAAATTCCATCTGGTTATTGTTAAGGACAGTCATGGCAACTTTAACATCGTCCCATGTTTTGGGAACATCAAGTCCAATTTCATTAAGAATATCCTTGCGGTAGAACATCATCGGAAATGTTTGCGTATCAGGAAGGCCGTAAGTTGCCCCATCAAAGCTGAACCCGACAAGTGAGCTTTCATAAAATCTGGATACAACTTCATCAAAATCAGGGAAAGTACTTAAATCCATGACCGCATTACGGAGACCATAGTTTACAGGGGTATCATTACCTGTATTAAGCACGGCGCCTGCAATACCGTTTGTGTTTGCAACTTGAATTGCAACATCCGGACCTTCTCCGGCAAGGGTTGCACGAAGCAGTGTGTTCATATCAACCAGCTGAACATTAACGCTAATACCCTTGTTGTTTGTAAAATCCTTATCAATCAGAGATTTAATAGCATTTGCCTGATCGCGGCCGGTTCCAATCCACAGTGTGATAACTGTTGCGTCTTTGTCTTCATTTACGTTACCGATCTGATTGTAATCAATAATAAAAGAATAGAACAATCTCTGAATTTCAAACCAAAAACGTGAAAAAAATCCATTCTTCGCAATCTCAGGCTTGTTATCCGCAGAATAAATGTTGATTCTGTCAAGCTGAAGAGACTGGTCAAGAACCTGTGTAATCCAGTTTCCGCAAGCACGGACATTAACTTTATATGAAGAAAGTACTTCCGAGAAACGTTCCTGATCCTTTACAAGCTCTTCAAGCTGATCTGTCATTGTCAACAGAACTGTCAGTTTATCCGAGTTATTTCCGGCTGTCTTTCGAAGATCTGTAATTGCAGCATCAAGACGTGTCTTGATTGAAATCAGGTACTCCTCAAGATTGGGAAGACAGCTCTCAATCATGTAATCACGGTTTTTGTCAGGAGCGACACCCGTGATACAAATAACCTGACGATAAACCTCATTCAGGTCCTGCACACACTGCTGAACCTCAGCAATGATCTGAGCCATATCACCAAGTACAACTTCCATTCGTATGGTGTGAGTGCCTTTTTCCAGATAAATTTTTAATGCATCTCCGTTAGCATCAGAAAGAACATTTTCGTTCCAGCGCTGCTTAAAAGGGAATCCGTAAGCTTCAAATTCTTCAAAAGGAACTACGCCGTCTATGTAAATCTTGCGACAGACATCAACGCCTCTGACGAAATTCTGGCGCAGGAATACAGACATATTGTAAAAGCCCGATTCTTCAACTTCGAAATTCCATTCCATCCACTGGCCTGCATGCTTCCAGTTGCCACCACCAATTGAATTATTAAGCAATACCTTGGGGCTTGTGGGGTAAACAGCAGGACTTGTCTGATCCTGCTTGGGATAAAGCATTTGAGAGGAAGTCTTTGTTGTATTTTCTGCTTCAATACGAACAGCCTGACCCGATGTGTCTGATGCATCACTATGCAATTTAAGATAATCTTCATAAGAAGGAACAGCTTCAGCACTTCCCAACTTAATCGATTTCAGAAGCAAAGGTTCGCGAATTGCCTTAACGGTAAAAGTATGCTTACCTGCTGTAAGATATATGCTTAACGGTTCAATTATATAGCCGTTACTGTCATAAATGTAATCTTCAACCCATTCCGGAGCTTCTACAGTTGAGGGTTTTACATTGTTTCCCTGATTGTCGCTCTCCCACTTGATAAGCTCAATGTTGTTTTTATCTGTATAAGTTTCCGTGATATAACTTTTCCAGATTCGATTAAGTTCAACAAGTGCGAGTTCATTATAAGGAATTTCGCCATCAACCAAAAGCGCTCTCTGAATTTCTGTACTCTTTCCTTCTATAGGATAATATATGAAAGAAATATAATAAATCCCGGCTTCTTTAATCTCAACATCCATTTCAATAAGAGAATTTTCTGTGGTAAGCACTGATTTTCCGCTCATTCCCTCATAATCGGTAAAAATCTGAGGCTCTTTTGAAACGCCGGTGCCGTTTTCTTCTTCCTCATAACGCACAAAAGAGTCTGCGTCAATCTCAATTTCAGACTTGGCATAGACTTGAGGAACCGCTTCAATATAAGATTTGAAGTTGGTGACATCACCACCAACGGAATAAGTAGAAACAATGTCGTCATATTCTTCGAAGGTAGTGTCTGTCTTAGCGAAAACGTTTAAGCTTTTTTGAGGAAAAAGAGAAAGCACAAAACTAAAAACAAGTGCTATGGCTATAAATTTCTTTGCGAAACGATTCATAATATGCCCCAAACTCCCCTAATGTTTTTTAAGTTATTTTAAGTAAAATTACTTATAGGACAATATTACACTAAGGCAAACATTTTTGCAAGCCTTTTTATGCAAATTGCATTATTTTATTACAGTGGGTTTAGATATAATTAAAAAAATGCAACAAAAAATTCTTAAAAGTACAAAAAAAAGCGATTTGTATTATGCAAACTGTCCAATACAGTATTTATGATGTTTTGGGAAAACGTTTTTAAGTAAAATGTTTTTTTAAGTCTTTTTAGCAAGCAATTTAATAGAATTATTTGTAAATAAACGTATTTGGTACCGTTACCGAAAAATTGAAAACGTTTAAGTAAAAAAGACCCCTATATCATTTCTGATATAGAGATCTTATATCCACAGCACTATTTGACGTAAGTTCGCCGTCGGTTAGTATACCTATTAATCAAACGTAAACCTGTCAAATTCAGCAAGCACTTTGTTTTTCATATTAATTGTTCCGCGTGAAGTTTCATCTGTCAAAAATTCGAAATAGACCGCGTGCTTGCCGGTGATTTTTCGATAAAGCGGACAGCATTTTTCACGTTCATTTTCAAGGAATTTCAACGATGCAACAATCTCACCATCGTGTGAATCAAGGCGCACATTCACGTTTAAGTTCTTATGTTTTCCAAGAAGAACCGTAACACTCACGGCTCCGGCCGCGCCGTTGATGCCATTTTCCGCACCTTCTTCTCCGCCAAATTGCAGATATCTGAAGCCGACAGTTGTGCCGGACACAATGCCAGCTATTGGAGTTGAAATATCATCGCGCATATCATAACCTGGCACAATATATGCACGGGATTCAATTGCACAGGCAGAGGAATTGTCATCATCCCCGGCGCCTGATTCCATAGCACCGGCTGAAGCGTTGTCATCATCTCCGGCGCCTGATTCCATAGCACCGGCTGAAGCGTTGTCATCATCCCCGGCATGCTTGATTTCGGCTTTCCCGGCGCCGCCGCAAATATGGCAGACGTATCCGGCGGAAATCCACTTGAAAGCGTCAAGACCGTTGATTTGCGGGCCCTGTGAAGTCATGTCTGCAACGCCCGAGGAAACGGGCTCCCCGTTTTCGTATCTGATTTTGCCTATAAAAAGCTTACCGTCCTTACTCATTGCAACATCTATCGGCTCAAGCATTGCCTGGCGCGAGTACTCATTAAGACCCGTCTGTCGATGATAGAAAACATACCATTTTCCATTAATTTCGGCAATTGAGCCGTGGTTGTTGCCCCACTGATAAGTCATTTTGCCCGTACCGTCAGGATTTCGAAGGATTTCGCCACCGTTAAAGCTGATATCGCCGCCATCGTGGAAAGGCCCGAAAGGCGAATCGCTGAAACGATACGACAAGAACCCGTTATTCGGAGTGTAAACGCCAAGCTCCGGAACGGGCACCTCATAGCGTTTCGAGTAAATGTAAACGTACTTTCCAAGCACCTTGCGCGGACTCGACGCCTCAAAGAACGCATCGTCGAGCGAAATGTGGCCGTCTTCCACGGGATTCCAGGGACAGGTCGAATGCCCGAGCGGGTTGGCAACCAGCGTCTCCTCCTTAATTGTTGCCATATCGTCTTCCATTTCGGCGATGTAACATGGTGCGGCGCAACCGCCCCAGTATGCGTAAACGCGGCCGTCATCGTCAACAAGAACGCCCGGGTCAAAGCCAAGCTTCGTCTCGACCGGATTTTCGAACGGTCCCCAGGGTGTCTTTGAACTTGCAACCACTATGAGGCTCCCGCATCGCTCGGCAGCATACATATAGTAAGTGTCGCCCTTCTTCACCACATCAGGCGCGTACAGAACCGAATCATAATGCGTCTCATAGGCCACCCCGTGGTACTTCCAGTCCGTCAGGTCCGTAACCGGTGCGGACCACACCACATAGTCGCGCCCGCAGTATTTATCACGCTCTGTGTCATGTGAACCATAGACATACACGCGCTTTTCCCCATTATGTTCAAAAACGTGCGGCTCCCCGTCCGGAACATGCTCCCACAGAGGCATGTAGGGGTTTGCAGCCTTGATATACTCTTTCATGGTTTTTCCTCTTCAAATTTTGATATAGACTTATTTTCCCTCTTCAAGTTTTTTGATCTTTTGTACCATATTCTGATACTGATAACAGTCAACAAGCTTTGATCTGATATTAATTATACTATATTAGCGCATTTAATGTAACCATAAAATAAAAAAAAACCGCATTGTGCGGGTTTTCTCTAAATTATTACGATACGGTTTTTTTCAGGATTTTGCAGACTCTGCAGATTTAAGCATACAATATCCTTTACCCTTGCCATTCTTATGATAAAGGCAATCGCCACCATGACCAGCATTCCAATGATTACATCTGCCATTTCCTTTAAGATCGTTATATGAATCACATTCTCCAAAAGTATTTCCCCAATCTTCAGCAGTAGCGTTGATTGCAAGTTCTTCTACATCAGGTGTGTTCCAATTCTTCATTT
>JAZQNE010000102.1:0-5836 GCA_045627185.1 Lachnospiraceae bacterium | reverse complement strand
CAATCAGCAAGGCGGCCGCATTTTTGGGCTCATTTGTCAACCTTTTTTGTAAAAAAAATAGGATTAGTTTTTTCCTAATCCTATTTAAATTCAATGTTTACCTAGTCTGAAGCTTAACTTAACGTTATTGGAACCGTCCCCGTTGACTCATTTTCTTCACTTGACGTCACACCGCTGGACTTTTATAACATTTTAAGCATGCGGAATTCAGCGCGGTACGTGCCGTCATCATATTTCAGGGCATTGGGCGTTTTGCCTGTTTCGACAAATCCGTTTTTTTCATAAAGATGCCTTGCGGTGTCGTTACCCTCAATCACTTCAAGTTCAACCTGCTCATAGCCGATCTGCTTTGCCAGCTCCATGGCATATTCCATCATGGCTGTGCCTATTCCAAGGCCCCAGAACTGTTTCTTTAGCGCAATTCCCAAGGTACTTCTGTGTTTAATTCTGCGTTTCCAGCCCAAGGGATGCACCCCGCAGTTGCCTGTCACAACGCCGTCTACGATGCCTAACATCATAAGGTCACGCTCGTTCTCAAGTGTTTCGCCAAGTATTTCGCGCTCTTTTTCAAGCGTAAACGTTATTTCGTCAGGATAGCGCAGAAGAAATGGGGTTTCGGTAGCGGTAAGTTTCAGATAATCTATCATTTCCTGCGCATCGTCGGGTGTTGCGGGCCGAAGAAGGCACTCGCGTCCGTCTTTAAGAATTACCGTCTTTTCTGCAAATTTCATACACTCTCCTGTTTCAGGCGTTTTCACCCTTGAGACACCACAGAAGCCTGTAAATCACTCACGGTAATAATTAATCAGGCAACCTGCAAGAATAATCCTGCGTTCGTCGTCGGTAAGTTCTCCGAGCGTAACCTCGAAAGGCTTGAAGTGTACCTTTTCAGGGTCTTTTTCGTTACAAAGAACGTAGCCAAGAATGCGGTCTGTCTTGTCCCTGATTGCTTCTGCAATATCGGTGAAAATAAGATAATCGCCGTTTTGGAAGGGAAGCTCGTCCTCTTCGAATACGAAGGGAAGCATACCCCATTTAATAAGGTTCGAACGGTATCTCTTGGTTGCATACTGTTTTGCAAGGTTAGCCCAGCCGCCAAGCACCTTCTGGCAGGATGCAGCCTGCTCACGTGCAGAGCCGTCGCCGGGTTTTGTTGCGTAAATTGTGCTGCCGATACCGATTTTGTTAATGTCAAGTTCGGGCATGCGTTCTGAAATCAGCTTGAATACAGCCTTAATTTCAGCGTTTGCCGAAGCGGGATCTTCACCGTTAATACGTGCTTTTTCAGCTGCATAAACTTCTTTTGCACGTCCCACATACTTAGGATCCTTGCGGGAAAGCGTGAATTCTGCAAGGCCTAAAGGATTTGAACGGAACGATGATGTCTCGCCCGAAGGAATCAGCTCATCTGTAGTTGTTACAGGGTCATGAATTTCAGAAACAACCTTTAAGAGCAGATGGTCTGTAAGATTTGACATGGCGGGCCAGTCCTTGATGTTCGGGCCAAACTGAAGCGGAACAGACGGGTCGGCCTTTCCAAAGCCGTCATATACTCGTTTTTCGTAGATACTCTTGTCAAACTTGTAAACGGGAGCGGTGAATTCTGTGTCAAATTCATCTGCTGCCGTCAGGAAGCCCTTGTTTGCAGCGGTTGCGGCGATTGAACGCGCATCCATAAGTGCAACTGACGAAATCTGACCGTTCTGAAGCTTGGAGCCCTCGCGGTTCGGGAAGTTACGTGTTGAATGACGGATACTGAAGGCGTTGTTGGCAGGTGTATCGCCTGCGCCAAAGCAAGGTCCGCAGAAGGCTGTCTTCATAACAGCGCCCGCTTCCGTAAGCTCCGCCGCTCTGCCGTTCTTGATAAGTTCAAGGTAAACAGGCATACTTGCGGGATAAATGTTAAGTGTAAATCTGTCGTTTCCAATGTCTTTTCCGCGCAGGATATCGGCTGCGGCGCAGATATTCTCAAATCCGCCGCCCGCACAGCCTGCAATAACGCCCTGATCAACATAAAGCTGCCCGTTCACTATCTTGCTCTGAAGTGAGAAATCAACCTTGTCGCCAAAGCTTACCTTTGCACGTTTTTCTACATCGTCAAGAATGTCCTTAAGGTTTTTCTTAACTTCTTCAATGGGATAAGCATTGCTCGGATGGAACGGCATTGCAATCATGGGCTTGATTTCAGAAAGATCAAGCTCAATTACGGAATCGTAATATGCCAAAGGAGCGGGTGACAGAGGCTTGAAAGCATCTGCCCTGCCGTGAATTTCAAGGTATTCCTTTGTCAGGTCGTCTGTCTCCCAGATTGAAGAAAGGCAGGTGGTTTCAGTTGTCATAACATCGATGCCGATACGGAAATCCATTGAAAGATTGGCAATTCCGGGGCCTCCAACCTCCATAACCTTGTTCTTTACAAAGCCGTTTCCAAAGGTTGCGCCGATGATGGCAAGCGCAACATCCTGCGGGCCTACGCCGTGCTTTGGTGCGCCTGTCAGATAAACCGCAACAACACCGGGCATGTTGATATCGTAAGTCTTGTTAAGAAGCTGCTTTGCGAGTTCGCCGCCACCTTCTCCGATTGCCATTGTTCCGAGCGCACCGTAACGGGTGTGTGAATCGGAACCGAGAATCATGTTTCCGCAGCCTGCAAGCATTTCGCGGGCAAACTGATGAATAACCGCCTGATGAGGGGGAACGTAAATTCCGCCGTAATGCTTGGCACATGAAAGGCCAAACATGTGATCGTCCTCGTTAATTGTTCCGCCTACCGCACAAAGTGAATTGTGACAGTTTGTAAGAATATACGGAATAGGAAACTCGGTAAGTCCGCTTGCACGCGCGGTCTGAATGATTCCTACGAAAGTAATATCGTGTGAAGTGATCTTGTCGAATTTGATTTTAAGCTTCTTTTCATCGCCTGATTTGCTGTGCGCCTGAAGAATTCCGTAGGCCATAGTGCCGCGTTTTGCCTGTGCCGCAACATCCTCCGAAGGTTCTCCGAGTAATGCCGCTGCCTCAGCTGCGTCAACGGCTTCAACAAGTTCTCCGTTTTTAAGGTACATGCCTTTACCAATTAAATTCATAGTTTATCTTCCTTTCTGTCGAAAGTTAAGAATTATATGTCATAATAGAGCATTCGTGTCACATACAGCATTCGTGTCACAATACGGTATTCGTATCACAATACGGTATTCGTGTCACAATACGGTATTCGTATCACAGCACTGTACGTGCACCATTTTATTACAATCCAAGATATTCAAGAATACCCGCAGCCGCCTTTTTACCTGCTCCCATTGCAAGGATAACGGTTGCTGCGCCTGTTACGGCATCGCCGCCCGCAAATACGCCGGGCTTTGAAGTTGCACCGGTTTCATCGCTTGCAACAATGCAGCGTCTGCGGTTAATTTCAAGACCTGCAGTAGTTGAGGAAATAAGCGGATTCGGGCTTGTTCCGAGTGACATGATAACAGTGTCAACGTCAATATCAAACTCTGAGCCGGGCTTTTCAACAGGGCTTCTGCGGCCCGATGCATCAGGCTCGCCAAGTTCCATCTCAATGCAGCGGATTCCGCTTACCCAGCCCTTTTCATCAACAAGGATTTCAACGGGATTTGTAAGCAGTTTGAAGTTGATGCCCTCCTGCTTAGCGTGGTGAACCTCTTCAACACGTGCGGGAAGCTCAGCCTCGCTTCGTCTGTAGATGATAGTTACATCTGCGCCCAGACGGAGTGCGGTACGGGCTGCATCCATGGCAACATTTCCGCCACCGACAACGGCAACTTTTTTGCCTGCAACAATGGGAGTATCGTAATTCTCATCAAAAGCCTTCATAAGGTTGCTTCTGGTGAGATATTCATTAGCTGAAAATACGCCGTTTGCCTGCTCTCCGGGTATTCCCATGAATTTGGGAAGACCTGCGCCCGAACCGACAAATACAGCATCAAAGCCGTCTTCATCAATAAGCTGGTCAATAGTAACGGAACGGCCTACAACAACATTTGTTTCAATTTTAACGCCAAGTGATTTTACGTTTTCGATTTCAGGCTTAACAACCTTTTCCTTGGGAAGACGGAATTCAGGAATGCCGTAAACAAGCACACCGCCGGCCTCATGAAGAGCTTCGAAAATTGTAACATCAACGCCTGCCTTTGCAAGTTCTCCGGCACATGTAAGTCCGGAAGGGCCTGAACCGATAACGGCTACTTTCTTTCCTGTTTTTTTGTCGGTTCCCTGAGGCTTAATGCCCATTTCACGAGCTGTGTCGGCAGCAAATCTTTCGAGCTTGCCGATTGAAACAGCCTCACCCTTTATTCCGCGGATACATTTGGCTTCACACTGGGTTTCCTGCGGGCATACACGGCCGCAGACAGCGGGAAGTGCCGAATATTTGCTGAGAACGCCGTAAGCTGCGGCTGCATCGCCATCCTTCAGCTTTGCAATGAAACCCGGAATATCAACGTTTACGGGACAGCCCTCAACGCATTTGGGATTCTTGCAGGTGAGACAGCGGCTTGCTTCCGCAACAGCTTCCTCAAGGTTGTAACCGAAACATACTTCATCAAAATTATGGGCACGAACAAGCGGTTCCTGTTCGCGTACCGGTACTTTCTTTAATACGTCCATGTCTCTACCTCCCTCAACCGCAGATACCGCAACCGCCGTGATGCGTTGCGCCTTCTTTTTCGCGAAGCTGTGCTCTGCCTTCTTCAGTCTTATACTGCTGCTGGCGTTTCATAGCCTGGTCAAAGTCAACCAGATGACCGTCAAACTCCGGGCCGTCAACACATGCGAACTTAACCTCGTTTCCGACGGTAAGACGGCATGCGCCGCACATCCCGGTACCGTCAACCATAATAGGATTCATGCTGACAACGGTGGGAATGCCAAGTTCCTTTGTAAGGAGGCAGACAAATTTCATCATAATCAACGGACCGATTGCAACTACAAGGTCATATTTCTTGCCCTCTTCGTTTACAAGAGCCTTGATTCTGTCGTTTACATTACCTTTGAAGCCGTAGGAACCGTCATCTGTTGCAATGTAAACATTGCCTGCATATTTTTTCATTTCATCTTCAAGAATAATGAGGTCCTTATTTCTTGCGCCGATGATAACATCAACATCAACGCCCTGCGATTTCATCCACTTAACCTGCGGATAAACGGGAGCTGTGCCTACACCGCCCGCAACAAACAGGATGTTCATTGCCTTAAGCTCTTCCGGTGTCTTGTCCATAAGCTCCGAGCGGCGTCCCAAGGGACCCGCAAAGTCATGGAAGCCTTCTCCGACTTCGTATTCAGCCATCATCTTTGTGCTTGCGCCTATGGTCTGGAAAACGATTGTCACGATACCCTTTTCGGAATCAAAATCACAAATTGTCAGCGGGATGCGCTCTCCCCTGTCGTCCATACGAACAATGATAAACTGGCCGGGTGCGCAATGCTTTGCCACACGCGGTGCTTCAATATCCATCAGGATAATATTCGATGACAGATATTCTTTACGGAGAATTTTATACATAGTCTGCCTCCATTTATAAATTAATTGAGGCTATTGTACTATTACAGGCTGAATTATGCAAGAATATTTTTGCGCTTTAAAGTGATATTGTGCAAAATCAATAAAATGAGTCATTGGGGACGGTTCCAATAAGTCGGATCGTAGCCATGTCGTTCTGTGAGCCAAGGAGTTGTTACCAGCAGTTGTCTTCCTAAGACCGCTTGGCCTCCGACTTATTGTACTATTACAGGCTGAATTATGCAAGAATATTTTTGCGCTTTAAAGTGATATTGTGCAAAATCAATAAAATGAGTCATTGGGGACGGTTCCAAT
>JAZQNE010000101.1:0-15262 GCA_045627185.1 Lachnospiraceae bacterium | reverse complement strand
GGCTGATTGCACATTTTCTGTAAATGTTTCATGTTGCATTTTTGGTTGTGTTTGGATACACTAGTACTAAAAGGAGTTGAATCTATGCGACAGGAAATCACGAAAAAAGTTGAAGAATACATCAGAACCGAGCTTATGAAGCTTGCGGATTATCAGGACAATATCCCGCGAATGGCTGAATACCGTATTGAGCATTCGTTCCGTGTGGCTCATATTGCCGCAGAGATTGCACGTGCGGAGGGACTTGATGAGGAAAAGGCTTATGTGGCCGGGCTTCTGCATGATATAGGTTATTCGGTTGATATGAAGACAAAAGAGGAATATCGTGACCATGGGCGCATAGGTGCAAGAATTGCCCGCCCGTTCCTTAAAGAACTGGGCTGCTATACCGATGCTGAAATTGAGGAAATGTGCTTCGCCATTGCAATTCATGTTGATGAAAAAGCAGATTTTCCCGGAGAAAAGAATGCGTTTACGCTTTCCATAGGTGAAGCAGATAACATTGACCGTTTTGATGCATTTCGCCTGTATGAGGGCTTACAGAATGCGGATTATATGAACCTTCCGCTTGAGGAACAGAGGGCATTTGTTGACAGGCATATTGAGGGACTTACAAGATTCCTTGATGAGCCCTTCGGCACGCAGACATCGGCTGCCATGTGGAAAGAGAAAATAAATTACCAGATTGAGTTTTACCGTCGCTTGAAAAACCAGATTGAAAAGAGCTATTGATTTTCAGACCTTTCGGAGGTTTTAGTCATGCCTAACCTTTATCTGCCGGTTGCAGCAGCTGTAATATCTGCAATTATTCTGACCGTTTATTTATCAAAAAAGAGACTAAATGTCAGGGAGAACACCCTTTATCTAATAATGGTAATCACTATTCTTGCTGACAGTCTTCTGGTTTCAGCCATTTTTCTGAACCTGTACGTCAATTTTATTCCGAAGCTTGTTGTTATTCTCAATAAAATTGATTATATGTTTCTTATGACATGGGCTACTTGCCTGATGCTTTATACATACATCGTAATCCATAAGGCAGATGATAATTTCGAGAAGAAATACAAACGCTCGCGTTTTATTACACTGGCGGTTACTGCTTGTCTGATGGTTGTAATGTGGTTCCTGAAAGTTGACCTTCTTTATGTTGACGACTTGCATGCTACGGCACAGGGACCTGGTGTTTATTTTACGATTAGTGTATGTGTTGTATGTTTTCTGGTCAGCCTGCTGCTTATCCTTTTACACCCGCAAACCATTTCAAGGCAGGTAATGCCTGTATTTATCAGCCTTGTCATTACTGTTGCGATTGCCGGACTGTTTACAATCAATCCGTTCATTATCTGCATTTCGATGGGCCTCACCGTAGTAAACCTGACTATGTTCTTTACGATTGAGAACCCGGACATGCAGATGCTTGGCATAGTGAATGCCGCAAAAGAAGAGGCACAGAAGGCAAATCAGGCCAAGACTGATTTCCTTTCGAGCATGTCCCATGAAATCAGAACACCGCTGAATGCGATTGTAGGTCTTTCTGAGTGCATCCTTACCGATGAAACTCTGGAAAGTGCAAGGAATGATGCAAAAGATATAATAAATGCATCGAATACGCTTCTTGAACTGGTTAACGGCATTCTTGATATTTCGAAAATTGAGGCCGGAAAACTTGAGCTTGTAAACCGCGAATATGACCTGACAGATGAGGCCGAAACCATTGCAAAGCTGGTCAAAACGCGTATCGGTGAGAAGCCGATTATTCTGAATACCTATTTCGACCCGGCTATCCCGGGCGTTCTGTATGGCGATGATTCAAAAATCAAGCAGATTATGCTTAATATTCTGACGAATGCCGTGAAGTACACTGAAAAAGGAACTGTCAGCTTCAGCATCAGAAGCACCAATGAAAAGGACATTTCAACACTGACTGTTGAAGTCTCGGATACCGGCAGAGGAATCAGGGAGGACCAGATTAAGATATTGTTTGAGAAGTTCAAACGCCTTGATGAGGACCTGAACTCATCTATTGAAGGTACCGGACTTGGACTTGCAATTACTGAAAAGCTTGTTGAGATGATGGGTGGGCATATAGACGTTTCAAGCGTTTACGGCCAGGGTACGACTTTTACCGTTACTATTCCGCAGACCATACGCAGTATGGAAAAGGTCGCTAAGAGCGTCACAAGCGTGAACGTGCGGGAATATCCCGGAAAGCATGTCCTTGTTGTTGACGATGCTCCGCTGAACCTTATTGTGGCAACCAGAATCCTGTCACTTTTCGGAGTTGAATCAGATACTGCTGAATCAGGCGAGCAAAGCCTTTTGATGTGCATGAGCAACAAGTATGACCTTATCTTTATGGACGATATGATGACCGGAATGAACGGTACCGAAACACTGAAGAAGCTTCGCGAAAATCCGGATTTCGATACACCTGTTATTATCTTGACGGCCAATGCGCTGGAGGGCATGAAGGATGATTACATCGCTTCCGGTTTTGACGATTATCTTGCAAAACCTATTAACAAAAATGAGATTAAAAGCGTGCTTGACAAGTTTTTTGAGACTTGAAGGGGACT
Source organism: Lachnospiraceae bacterium (assembly GCA_045627185.1). Classification (GTDB taxonomy): domain Bacteria; phylum Bacillota; class Clostridia; order Lachnospirales; family Lachnospiraceae; genus SZUA-448. The sequence continues at coordinate 12,686 of JAZQNE010000101.1, read as the reverse complement.
CTGAATAAAAAAGAAGGAGAAGAAAAAATGCAGGAAGTATATGAATTTTTGAAATCTGCGGGAACTTATTATCTCGCTACAGTTGAAGGCGACCAGCCGCGTGTGCGCCCTTTTGGAACAGTTGATATTTTTGACGGCCGTCTGTATATTCAGACAGGTAAGATTAAGCCTACATCGCATCAGCTTCATGAAAATCCCAAGGCTGAAATCTGTGCCTTCAAGGATGGCAGCTGGATTCGTGTTGCAGGTGAGCTTATTTCCGATGACCGCCGTGAAGCAAAGAAGCACATGCTTGATGCTTACCCGAATCTTCGCGGAATGTATAATGAAGATGACGGTAATACTGAGGTTTTCTATTTCCAAAATGCCGTTGCAACTATCAGTTCTTTCAGTGCAGAACCTAAGGTAATCAAATTCTAATAGAAATGAGCAAATAATTATGTTATCTTCAGACCGGACAAACGAATCAATTGAGGCAAAGAAGCACCTGCTTTTCAAGCAAAAGCAGGTGCTTGATACATTTTTATCGACAGGCGCACTAAGCCCTGAACAGTACGAATACAGCCCCAATGACTCAACCCCAAAGGAGAAAAAAATATATGGATGAATACAGCATCAAAAACACTACAAAACAACAGCGTATTGAACTGATCCGTTCCTGGGTTCCAACTGAGGAATGCATGGACGAAAACACGGTGGACCTTTGGGAAATGTACCGTGATTACATTGACGGCAAGAAGGAAATCCGTGAGTGTAATGAGGCATTTCAGCCGAATTACGTGCATGGAGATCTGGAGTGATTCAAGAAAAGAGGTTGCTGAATGAAAACCCGTAAAGACGCATTGGAATTTGCTCTTACGTTTCCCGATTCATATCAGGATGCTCCGTTTAACGATGATAACTGGCAGTTTGTTTCGGATTCGCCATCGAAACGGATTTATGAGGCCGTGAAGAAAATTCCGAAGGGCCATGTGGCTACCTATGCCCAGATTGCTGAGCTGTCAACGCAAAGGGCGAGTTGTCCGGTGCATTTGCGTTCGGTGGGCCTGACGAGCAGGCACGCCGTCTGCGCGAAGATGGGATTGAAGTACATGATGGAAGAGTGGACCTTCGAAAATATCAGATGAAATGGGAAAAATAATGATAAATACTATTGAATTTCAACATATGTTTTTTGATTCATACCTTGGGCTGTTTTTGCAGGTAATTCCGTTTGTGATACTTGCCACGGTTCTTTACGGCGTTCTGAAATTCCGAAAAGACAGGACAACCCCGGCTTTCACCAAAGTCTTCGCAAGCCTTTTTGTGGGCTACGTTGCAGGGGCGGTTCTGCTTCTTGCGGCTATTGATGTGCTTGCGGATTTTTGGTATTTTGTTCTGTACCACGGCCCTAGCGGCAGAGGAATTCACATATTCCCGCTGAATTATAACTTTAAGCTTGAGACAATCAAACGTATAGACAAACATTTCTTTGGAAATCTGTTTCTGTTCCTTCCATTTGGGCTTTTACTTCCGTTTTTCAAACCCGGGACAGGCTTTTGGAAAACAGTTCTCTGGGGATTAATCGGAACAGTGACAATTGAAGTGGTTCAGCCATTCCTTGGCCGTTGCGGAGATATAAACGATGTCATCCTGAATTTTGCAGGTTGCGCGGTATCAGCATTATTGTATCAGCTGATTCGAATTATAGCCAAACCACGGCATTGAACCGGTAGAAAAAGAGCCGTAAAGCAACTTTTTAAGGTTACTTTACGGCTCTTTGTTATTACGGCTCCATTTCCGAATAAGCAAGAAAAACAGATGATGTTTTGTATAAATAAACCAGTTTGATTATATTGACAACACATATACCGATGACTATTGCAAGCAAAAACAAAACCGTAAGGATTGGAGCAAATAAGATGAAAATAACTGCTATAAAGGCGGAAGCAAACAATGCAATCATTAATCCAAGGTAGACCTTCCATAATGTGCTCCACTTTTCAGATAAATCATCGTCTGTTCCTTTGAGAACGTTTGAATGAGCTTTGAACTCATAATAGATGCCTACCAGTGCCATAATAGCACCGGGCAGGTTCAAAAAGCTTATAATTGTGGAGCTCGGTAATGTACAGCTGACGAGAAAAACTAAAACTGACGCTATTCCGTAAATCAGGTTACAGATACCTGCAGTCCGATAAGCATTTTCTATATAGCCCAGCTTAAGAAGAATAATACCGTAAGCAATGGCAACCAATATGCTTATTAATTGTCCGATGTTATTCAGTGTGGGTGCACTTCCTGTGATGCTTTTGTTGCTCAGGATGGTTGCAAGCGCTGAAGGTACAATCAGCCAGAAAAGAATGCGCAGCCATTTGTATAAAACAGCATCGCGGTTTGTTTCATAATACATTTCATCCATAATAAATCCCCCTTAAATGATGACCAAAAAACAGACTTTTTATGTCTGCAATTAATATAATATATAAAAATCAAAATGTCATTCGAAATTTGAGAAAAAAGCGTGAAATGTATGTTTCTCTACCTGAGTTTCTATAAGTTGCTTTTTTGTAAGTTTTTCTTAAATCACTTGCTTTTTTGTGAAATGGTGATAAAATACGTTCGCTTGTGATTTGAGCAATTTATCTATGTGTGGAAAAGAGACAGTTATATGGGAAAGTTAATACTTGAGTTTTTGCAGTCGCTTACAATGGAATGTCCGGCACCTTTTGGACCGTTTCACATTGCCTGCCTTATCATTTCGGCTGCATGTGTAATTACGTTTGCTTTATTTAAGGGCAAAATAAAGGAACGTACAATTTTTCTTGTTTACGGATTCGGTTCACTCATACTGGAAATCCTGAAACAGTATATGTGGTCGTTTACCGTTGTGGACGGAGAACTGGTGCTTGATTTTCCGTGGGCATATTTTCCGTTCCAGTTCTGCAGCACACCTATGTATGTCTGCATTATCCTTGCTTTTCTGAAAGAAGGAAAACTGAAGAAGGCACTTATTGATTACCTTTCATACTTCACCATTATTTCTGCGGTGATGGTAATGCTTCTGCCTGATTCCTGCTTCTGCACCGATCTTGAGGTCAACATCCATACAATGTACCTCCATTGCGGTTCATTTGTGGTTGGCTCCTTCCTGATTATTAACAGAAAAGAGGAGACGGACATAAAGGGATTCCTGCACGGACTTTCGGTATTTCTTGTTATGGTTTCAATTGCCATGACCATGAACATTACCTTTTACAAGACGGGCATTATTGATGACTGGAGCTTCAACATGTTCTACATCAGTCCGTACTTTACTTCATCACTTCCTGTGTTTGACAGTATTCAGGCAGCAGCACCTTACCCGGTATTCCTGCTTTCATACCTGCTTTCTGTTTCGGGCACGGCATTCGGAATTAACCGTATTATCCATGGCAGTCTGAATCGTTCTGCGGTTCGTGTTAAGCATAAACCTGCCGGATTAAGAGTGAAATCCGTATAAGATATACGCAAAAAACGTAAATTAACAATGGGCAGTTGCGATGTGCTTCATCCCTGCCGGCGCGTCCGGTGAGATGATATATCGCAGCTGTCATTTGTTTTAAAAAATAGTTTTAATCAAAAGGCCAATTTGATAAAATGAAATAAGAAAAAAATCACGTTAATTAGAAAAAAAGGAATAGCCATCCCGGCATTCCAAACGTATATATAGAGGCGAAAGGACATCGAAATGATAATTTTACAGGGCACATGGGTACAGTTTGACAAAGCTTTTTCAAAAAGCGGAAACATTGCAGTTGACGGAAATGAAATGACATTCAGCTTGAGCCGGGAGATTATCCGCAGCAGGATTTTATGTGCCATATGGAAAACATCAATGGAAAAGAAATCCCTGTTATTTCGCAAATGATTATGGAATATGACGGACGCGGACGGATTGTCCGTGCATCATATGTCCGGAAGGAAGACAGAACGCTTGTAAATGAGGATTACGAGACGCGACTGTATAAGGCCTGTAATAAGCGCACGGCAACGCCAATGAGCAGAATGGAATCCCGAAAAGGGGCGTCAATTATGAAAGGAATTATAAATCAGGAGATTTAGTGAAATGGAAATTAAACGCAGAGTACCTTTGACAGATAATCAGATGGCAGTTTACCTTGAGTGTGTAAACGATATGGAAGCACTCCAGTACAACGTCACCTTTGAATATACCTTTGGACAGAAGACAGATCTGAACAGGCTGAAAGCGGCTTGTGAACAGGTTTTTTCAAATTATTCCGCTTTTTCAACAGGTATTATCGTAACCGATGCTATGCCTGAGATGATTCAGATTGATGAAAGAGCAAGTGTGGGAATAAATAAGGTATCCGAAGAGGAATACGCTGTTGCCAAAGCAGGATTTACAAAGCCTTTTGCGTTTGACGGATCACTTCTTTACAGAGCGCAGATTTATCAGACAGAAGAAGCGGTTTACCTTCTGCTCGGAATTCATCATCTTATTTACGACGGAATTTCAACAACTATCTTTGATAAAGCACTTGAAACAGCCTTTCTTGGAAATCCGCTTCCCGAAGAAAAGGTATCCGTGTTTGATTTTGCGGAAAGCAACACATCGGATCACGAAGAATCTTACAAGTACTTTGAGAAGCTTCTTGGCGGTGTTGAAACCGATTCGAATCTGATTCCGGATGTTGTCGGCGGTGACACAAAGCATTGTAAAATGATTTATTACAATACAGCCCTGGATTATGAGCAGGTTCATGCTTTTGCGGGAGCACGCGGTCTGACCGACAATATGCTTCTGCTTGGCGCATTTGCCTATACTCTTGCCAAGTTCACCGGTCAGACAGAAGCCCTGTTTTCAAGCGTAAACAGCGGCCGCCGCGGCAAGCCGCTTGAAAATACCATGGGATTTTTCGTTTGCACATTCCCTCTTTATTTTCAAATTAACGAAGAACTCCCCGTTGACGATTTCCTTGCGGGAATAAAGACGGGGTATATTGATGCGATGAGCCACGAAGCGTCATTTTCCGAACTTGCAAGGCGTTTCGGAATCCGCTCGGATATTAAGTACGTTTATCAGAATACGCTGATTAATGATATTGATTTTGCCGGAGAGCCTGTTAAAAAGCATTTCATGGAGTGCGATGACGCAATTTCCAATCTCAATGTCATGATTATGCATACAGAATCCGGCTTTAACGTACGTATTGACTATGTTGACGGCCTTTACAGCGAGGAGCAGATCCGCAGCTTTTTGGGAATGTTTGAAAACGTGGCAAAGGGGCTTCTTACGGCAAAAACCCTGAAGGATATTCAGTTCGTTTCTCAAAGGGATGAGGCTTTTCTTGCTGAAATCAACAATACAGGATTTGCTTATGACAGAAGTGAAAGCATTTGGAACCTTCTTTCGGATACTATTGCAAAGAACGGTGACAAGGCTGCCGTATGCTATAAGGACAGGGTAATCACCTACAAAGAGCTTGACACACTGACTGCAAAGGTTGCTTCTTACCTGAAGAACAGAGGCATTGGACGTGAGGATTTTGTTTCGGTTCTCATCCCCAGAAACGAATATATGGCTGTGACATCACTCGGTATAGTACGTGCGGGGGCCGCTTACCAGCCGCTTGATCCCACATATCCTTCGGACCGTCTGAATTTTATGGTTAAAGACAGCGGCGCAAAGCTTCTGATTGCAGACCGTGCCCTCAGAAGTATTCTGAACGATTATACGGGCGATGTTCTTTACACAGATGAAATTGATGCACTTCCTGCCGCAAATGACTTTATGACGGCCTGCAGCGCTTCAGAGAACACTTCGGACGCACACCTTGCGTACGATGCTCCGAATGCGGCAGCAGTAATCATTTATACATCCGGCACAACCGGTACGCCTAAGGGCTGTGTGATTGAGAACCGCAACATTGTTGCTCTGTTCTATAATCACAAAAAAGTAGTTGAACTTGATTCTTCAGCAAGGGTTGCAACTTATGCAAGCTTTGGCTTTGATGCGGCGATTATGGATATTTTCACTACAGCTCTTGCAGGAGCGGCACTGTATGTGATTCCTGACGATATCCGCCTTGACATCCGTGCAATCAACGATATGTACTGCGAAAAAGGTATTACTCATGGATTTATTACAACTCAGGTCGGTCGTATGTTTGCTGAGATGACAACCTGCAAGACACTGCGCTTCCTGTCTGTTGGCGGCGAAAAGCTTACACCTTTCAACCCTCCCGCAGGTTTTAAGTTTGTTAACGGCTACGGCCCGAGTGAGAGTGTAGCTTATATCTGCAGCCATCGTGTGACAGACGGTGCAGTGCTCCAGCCTGTCGGAAAACCCAGCCTTAACACAAAGCTTTACGTTACGGACAAGACACTGCGTCTTCTTCCCCGGGGAGCAGCAGGCGAGCTGTGTGTTGCCGGATGCCAGGTTGGACGCGGGTATCTGAACCGCCCGGAGGTTACCGGAAAAGCTTTCGTAAAAAATCCCTTCTCAGATGATCCCGAATACGGCAGAATCTACAGAACAGGCGATGTTGTGCGTATTCTTCCTTCGGGAGAGGTTGATTTTATAGGACGAATGGATGCTCAGGTTAAAATCAGAGGCTTCCGTATCGAACTGACCGAGGTTGAGCAGGTTATAAGAGAATATGAGCCCGTGAAGGATGTTACCGTGATTGCACCCGATGCTCCTTCGGGCGGAAAATACCTTGCTACCTACGTTGTTTCAGATGAAAAACTTGATATCGTAAAGCTTAAAGCATTTATTGCTGAAAGAAAGCCTGATTATATGGTTCCGGAGACAATTATCCTGCTTCCTGAAATTCCGCTTACACAAAACGGTAAGGTTGACAAGCGCAAGCTTCCTGTTCCGACGTTTAGTTCCGACGAAATAATCAGCCCCTCAAACGAAACACAGCAGCGCATCTTTGACAGGGTTGCAGAAGTAATAGGCAGCGGAAACTTCGGAATTAACACTAATCTGTTTTCAGCGGGCCTTTCCTCAATCGGTATGATTAAGCTGAATGTCCTTCTTGCGGAAGAGTTCGGTGTTGACCTGACAGTGCGTGACCTGCGCAAGAACAATACGGTTGAGATGCTTGAAGAACTGCTGAAATCCTTAAGTGTACAGGAAGAGGAGACAGATGATGAGGAATATCCTCTTACAAAGACACAGCAGGGTCTTTATATCGAGTGGCTTACAAATCCCGACGCCACAAATTACAATATCCCGGTTCTTCTTAAACTTGATGACAGTCTTGACTGCAGACGCCTGAAGAACGCTATTGCAGAGGCTGTTAATGCTCATAAGTACATGCTGACAAAGCTTCGTACAAAGGAAGACGGTTCTGTCTGCCAGATTCCCGGAAGGAAGGCATTTGATGCCGATGGAATTGATGACATCAACGGAAACAGTATCGATGAAATCAAAAAGACACTTCTTCAGCCTTATGAGCTGACAAATGAGCGCCTTTTCAGAATTCAGCTGATTCATGCGGACGGCCTGTATCTGTTCCTTGATATTCACCATATTATCTGTGACGGAACAAGTGCAACAATCCTGCTTGACGATATTACCAAGAGTTATCTTGGCGGTACTCCCGATGCTGAGAAATTCACCGGATTTGATGCTGCCGTAGCAGAGAAGAAGCTTGAGGGAAGCCGTGATGCCAAGCTTGCGAAGGAATATTTTAACGGACTTCTTTCTGATGCGGATTGTGATTTCCTGCCTGAAGGCGACCTGTATCCTGACAGCATTCCGGACAGCGGAAGACTGGAAACCGAATCAACAGCAGAAACAGCCGAAGCTGTGAAGAAATTCTGCGAAAAGAATCATCTTGGAGCAAATGCATTTATGCTTGCTGCTTTCGGCTTTACACTTGCGAAATACAACGCTGAGGATTATTCGGTATTTACAAGCGTTTATAACGGAAGACAGGATTCCCGCATGCAGAACACCTTCGCGATGCTTGTTAAGACACTTCCCGTTCGTGTTAATATATCTGAGTGCGCACCCTGTGAGCTTGTCGAAAATGTTACGGACCAGTTCCTTGACAGCATGGCCAATGATATCTATTCATTCGCTGAAATCAGTCATAACCTTGGTGTAAGAAACGATATTATGTTTATTTTCCAGGGCGAGTCATTTACGTTTGAGTCATTCTGCGGCATGCCTTCAAAGTCTGTAAATATTCTGACTAATGATATCAAGTCACCGTTTGCAATGCAGGTCTATGTAAGAAACGGCCGCCTTGCTTATTATGTCGATTATGATAAAACCCGTTATTCGGAAGCCTATATCAAAAATGTTGTCAGTGCCTTTGATATGGTCATTCAGCAGTTTACGACATGTGAGAATTTGAAGGATATTTCAATGGTAAGTCCTGATGTTCTCAAAAAGATGAATGAGTACAACGATACTGCTGCACCTGTTGATGAGACACGCACAATCGCGGGCTGGTTTGAAAAGACCGTAGAAACATACCCGGATAACATAGCAGTATCGTGTGAGGGCAGAACCTATACATATTCGCAGATTGAAAAGCTTTCGGCCAAAGTATCCGGATTCCTTGCGGGCAAGGGCATCGGAAAGAATGATTTTGTTCCGATTCTTGTTGACCGAAATGAGTTTATGGTAATCGGAGTTGAAGGCATAATCCGTGCCGGTGCTGCTTACGAACCGCTTGATCCGGCTTATCCTACGGAACGTCTGCGCTTTATGATTACCGATTCCAACGCGAAAATTATCATTGCAGACAAAAAATACAAGAAGATTCTGAAGGACATTGATATTGAAGTCCTTTATACCGATGAGATCAGGAAACTTCCGAAGGTATCAGGCTTTAAGACTGCTGTTCAGCCGGATGATCCGTTTGTTGTAATTTACACATCCGGGACTACAGGATTGCCTAAGGGCAATGTTCTGGCCCACAGACATCCCGTGAGCCTGTTTACATATCACCTGAAGGATGCAGAACTCGGCCCCGATTCGCATACCGCATATTACACCGGCTTCAGTTTTGACGCAGGCATGCTTGACTTCCATGCTCCGCTTTTGTCAGGCGGTACACTTTACATTGTACCTGAAATTCTCCGTCTTGATATGCCCATGCTTGACAAGTTTTTCTGCGATAACGGCATTACCCATACTTGTATGACAACACAGATGGGCTGCGTATTTGCACAGATTACAACCTGTAAAACGCTTCGCTATATGCTTGTTGGCGGTGAAAAGCTTGTTCCGTTTGTTCCGCCTAAGGGAATGCGTTACGTTAACGGCTACGGTCCCTGCGAGTGTACAATCTATTCAAGTGCATATGATGTCTATAATGACGGCAAACTGCAGCCCATTGGCAAAGCTCATGATAACCTGAAATATTATGTTGTTGATAAGTTGGGTCACAGACTTCCCATCGGAGCTGCCGGCGAGCTTTGCATTGCAGGACTCCAGGTTGGTCTCGGATATCACAATAACCCCGAAAAAACAGCAGCTGTATTCACTTCAAATCCGTTTGACAATATTCCGGGCTACACAAGAATGTATCATACAGGCGATGTTGTTCGTGAACTTCCCGACGGAAATTATGACTTCATCGGTCGAAAAGACGGGCAGATTAAAATCCGCGGCTTCCGTGTTGAACTTTCTGAGATTGAGCAGACTATCAGGCAGTTTGAGGGTATTGAAAATGCCACCGTTCAGGCTTTTGATGAACAAGGCTTTGGCAAATACATTGCTGCATATGTTGTTTCATCCGCAAAGGTTGATTTTGACGCACTTGAAGCATTCATAAGCGAAACAAAACCTTCCTATATGGTTCCGTCAGCATTTATGCAGCTTCCGTCAATTCCGCTTACCGCAAACGGCAAGGTTGACAAACGTGCGCTTCCCGTTCCGTCAAAGAAGGATGAAGCTCACGGCCGTGAACCAATGGATGAGACTGAAGAAACCTTCTGTGAGATTTTCTGCAAGGTTCTGGGCCTTGATAAGGTTTATGCCGATGATGATTTCTTCGCAATCGGCGGAAGCTCAATCACTGCTGCTCAGGCAGTTGTAAGATGTAATTCAGCAGGCTATGAGATTGTTTTCAAGAATTTCTTTGACAACGCTACTCCCGAAAAACTGGCTAACTTTGTTCAAAGCCGTGTTTCAAAGGATATCATCGCACCTTCGGGCGACGAAAAGGCAAAATATGATTATTCATGCCTTGACTACAATGTTCCTGCAAACCTGCCCAATATCAGACAGGAATCCCTTGGAGATATTCTGCTTACCGGTGTTACCGGCTTCCTTGGAGCTCATGTTTACAGAGTTCTTGCCGAAAAGACCGATGCGAAAATCATCTGCCTTGTAAGACATAAGGACAACAGGGATGCGGAATCACGTTTCAAATCAACAATTGACTATTATTTCAAGGGATGGTTTACAAACGATTTTGCCAATCGTACAATTGTAATTGATGCAGACCTTGCGGATAAGGACATTGATGAAAAACTTGACGGCATCAAATTTGATACAATCATCAACAATGCTGCAAATGTTAAGCATTTTGCAGAGGGTAACAGCCTTGTGCGTGATAATTTTGAGAGCGTTGAAAATCTGATTGCACTGGCAGAGAAGAGAAATGTCAAGCTGATTCAGGCTTCATCGCTGAGCGTATGCGGCGAGTCCGTAAACGGAAGCATTCCGATTGATTTCAGATTTAAGGAGAACAACCTTAACATCGGTCAGTCACTTGAGAACAAGTATGTTTATTCGAAGTATATGGCTGAGCAGGCAATCATCGATGCTATTTCAAGAGGCAGAATCCGTGGCAAGATTATCCGTCTCGGAAATCTTGCGGCAAGAGAAAGCGACGGAGAATTCCAGATTAATCCTTCGAACAACGGCCTCATGAAGCTGCTTCAGGGTTATATCAGGCTTGGATATTATCCTGTTGAGGCTATGGATGCCGCAATCGAGTTTTCACCCATTGATAAGGTTGCTGAGGCTATGGTTCTGCTTGCGTCAACACCCGATGAGTTCACCGTATTCCATGCAAAGAACTGCAATGCCATCCATTACAGTTATATTGTTCGTGCACTCACTGAGATGGGCCACAAGATTGATATCGTGGATCATTTTGAATTCGAGGAACATTTTAAGCGTGCTCTTGAAGAAGATGATGATATCAGTGCTTACACAGGCTTTATTGCATACATGAACCGTACCGATGAGGCAGTTACCGATGTTATGACCTATAGCGATGATGAGTCCAACAGCGAAGAAAAGGTTCGGGAAAAAGAATACGAAACACGAATCAAGGTTGCTTCGGATACGTCATTTACCACAAAGGCGCTGTACAGACTCGGATTTGCATGGCCCATCACCGGAAGCGATTATCTTAACAATATGATTGCTTCACTTGATAAAAAAGATTTTTTTGAATAATTTCCGGAATGTCAAAGCGCTTGAGCAATGGCAGGGAAGAGAAAAACATTATGAGACAAAGCGCCTGATAAAGGCAGAAAGCAACAGGAGTCCCTTGGTATGACACGGAAAAGAAATCCATCAATAAGAGTATATACTGCAGATGTTACGGAGCTGTTGGATGAACAGGTATTTGCAATGCGCTATTCCGAGGTTTCATCGGAGCGCCGTATGAAGATTGACAAGCTGCGCCGGGAGGAAGACAAAAGACTTTCTCTCGGGGCGGAATGCCTTCTTATGAAGGCTTGCGCGGATTTTGGAATTTCGTATTATGATGCGGAAGTGCTTACGGATTCCAACGGTAAGCCTTATTTCCGTGATATTCCGATTCACTTTAATCTGTCACACTCGGGCGACCGTGTGATGTGCATAATGGGCAATCATCCCGTGGGATGCGATGTTGAGCGTGTTCAGCCCGTGAAGGATTCGCTTGCAAAGAAGTGCCTTTCGGCTGAAGAATATGCTGTTTATGAGGCTTGCGAAACGGCGGCGGAGCAGGCTGAACTGTTTTTCCGTTACTGGACCTGCAAGGAAAGCTATCTGAAATGTACGGGAATAGGACTTCGTGTTGAACTGAATACAATTACTATTGCAGATATCAACGGAAAGCCTTATGTTAAGGATGTTCCCAAAACACGTTATAAGCTTCATTCGGAAACAAACGGTGACGGCTATTGGTACGCGTGGTGCGAGGAAAAATAAGCAGCTTTCGGAAAACTGCTTTATGAATCAACAAAAAAACAGCACTGATGTGCTTAATGCATATCAGTGCCGTTTTTATGCCTGCATGCTGTTTTCACAGCTGCAATATTTTTGATGTTTATTTCTCTGCGTTTCTGACAACGATGTTTGCTTCGCGGAGCTGCTTCTCGGAAACCTCAGCGGGTGCGCCGCACATAAGGTCCTGTGCCTTGCTGTTCATAGGGAATGCAATAACATCGCGGATTGTATCAACGCCGCAGAGAAGCATTACCATACGGTCAACGCCGGGTGCGATACCTGCGTGAGGCGGAGCGCCGTAGCAGAATGCGTTGTACATAGCGGGGAATTTTGCTTTAACATCAGCTTCACCCATGCCTACAAGTTCGAAGGCCTTGATCATTATTTCGGGATCGTGGTTACGAACAGCACCGGAGCTGAGTTCTACGCCGTTGCAGACAAGGTCATACTGGTAAGCGGTGATTTCAAGCGGATCCTGTTCGCAGAGAGCCTTCATGCCGCCCTGAGG
>JAZQNE010000100.1:0-21038 GCA_045627185.1 Lachnospiraceae bacterium | reverse complement strand
ATCAAATCAGTAACTCAATTGTTGTTTTACAGCACCGGTGAAATCCCCCGTTGCAATTTCACAGCATCCGGCAGCTACTTTACAGCACCTACGTCTTTGTTACTGCGTGTTTCCTGCAGCGTTCAACTCCGCAAGGTGGCTCTCTGCAGCCTCCATTGTGGTGAATGCCCTGGCTGAAACAACACCCTTCTTTCCGGTCTTAGCGTTAGCCACACCGTACTCAAGAACAAGGTAAGACTCATAACCGGTTGCATGCTGTGTATCGTTTTCCTTGCCGCCCTTTGCGGTATTCTTTGCCCGGATGGTAAGAATTGTGTTGGTTGTGATCTTAGGCGGAACCGACTTCCAGTTGTTGGTTGAAGCCTCATAGTAGGTGTAGCTCAGGGTCTTGTCAATCTTAAACTTCAGTGCTCCGTTCTTAACTGTAAAGGAAGTGTTCTCATCCGCAACAGGACCTCTTGCAGCAAGCCTGATTACCTGATGCGCTGAAGCGGGCTTGGTTGTCGTAGCCTTCTTCCAGACAATGATTGTGTTACGTTCATCTGTAATATATGCCGTAAGCAGCAGCTTTACAGGCTTGTCACTGTTATTATCAAAGACCTTGCCAAGATAATCTGTAACACTCCTGTCCTTTGCAGTTGTTACTACAGAAGCATCTATGTACTCAAAAGGTGCTTCGTCTGTCTTACGGATAAGTTTTTCCTTATCAGCACGTGTATCGGGAATTTCCTCACCGTAATAAACCAGATAATCCTTATTGAGTGACATGTTCTCGTAGGTGTAGTTAACCTTTGTCTTACTTGCCTTTGCAAGGCCGTAAACGGTAACCTTCTTTGTTACACTCGCAGGTGTATTACCGAATGCCGGAAGCTTGTAAAGGTATTTTTCTTTAAGCTGTTTGTCGGCGACAACGTCCTTAATCCAGACACCGTCCATATAAGGCCAGAGGCCCCAGCCTTTTTCACTAATCTGTTTACCTGTTGAGTCGGCAATACCAAACCAGTACTTCGCAACATTAACCTCTATTCCGTTGACCATCACGGTCCACTGCCCGTTTGTAAGGCCCGAATAATCGGAATAAATTGCGTAATTAATCTTCAATGCGGAAAGCTTCTGACGCTTGTTAATCTTCTCAAATGAGTAAACAACTGAATCCTCTGAAGGCTTGCTCTTGACCATGGTGCCCTTCATAAGCTTCAGTGTGAAGCCCTTCTTAAGAAGTGACTGGAGCTTCTTATAATCAATCTTCTTGGTGGCCTTTGTCCAGGAACGGCCGTTGTTGATTGAATAGTACGTATAATCAAGGTCAGTTACAAATTCCTCAGTCGTAAGGTTGATGTAGGTATTTTGAAGCTTCTGGCCGTTCGAATCAGTCGCATAAATAATTACATCGTTGATGAAATCCGTATCGTAGTCAATCTGTCCATACAGAAGTCCGCGCGGCAGAATACCGTCAGGCCCGATAGTATATGGCTCGCGTGCGCCATAAATTTCAGTTTCGGGATTTTCCTGAGGCTCAGCTCCGGTTTCAAGTGTAGTCACGCAGATTGTGGGGGAGCTTGCACTTTCCTTACCCTGACTGTCCACAACCCGAATTCTGAAATAATATGCTGTTTCAGGGTTCAGTCCTGTAACGTTTATTCGTGTTCCGGAAACTGCTTTTCCGGCATATCCCGAAACAATATTCTTAAACGATGCATCAAATGAAACATCAATTTTATACCCTGTTGCGCCCGGTACTGAAGGCCATGTAATCACAGCCACGGTATCTGTAACAATTTCGCATGAAGGATGCACATTCGTATAAATTCTGATTTTCTCAGAACTCTTGTCTTCATGGTAAGCATCAACAAATGTTGCTTCTCCGACAACATCGCCGGGAATTGTAACAGTAAAGTTCTTACCAATGACGTCTGCCATTCCCACAGGAACAGCATAACTGCCGCCTACACTGACAATCAGTCTCTTTTCAGGGTTCGTTTCACCCCAATAGCCTGTAATAACAACAGCTCCGTCAGTCTTTCTCTGATAGCCCGAAAGATTGGCAAGAAGCGGTAACGGCTGAGCGGGATCTTCACCTGAAGGATCTTCGCCGGCAGGATTAAAAGTATTATCAGGATCATTCTCAGCAAAAGGCGTTTCCATGATTTCGAAATCATCAACAACTCTTACACCCTTGATTGTTGCTGCCGCATAATACTTACCGATATTAACGGGTGCCTTGCCTGAGCCTGCAGCACCGCTGTTTGAATTATCAGTGGGAACGGTACAGGCCTCATCCATGTAGAACTGAGCAGAAACGGATGCGGGGAAATCCGACTCTGAAAATCCGGTCTTTGTCAGGAATTCCGCACGTTCCGTTGCGCTGATGAAGTTTGTAAACGAATAAGGTGAACCGGAATAATATCTGTCGGCGGCATTAAATGTAAGCGTTCTGGTAACATCAGTAGGATATATGGTCCTGCTGCCGTCAACAAGACTTGTCATTACAATGTCACAATGCGCGGTAAATACGTTTTTATTACTCTCAAGTGTCCACTCTTCATTAAGCTGGATACTTGTTGACTGTGAAGTTGCACCGGTTTCATCGCCCACAGGAAGACCGGTTTCGGCATCCATCCAGGGATCATCTTCGTAACCGCCAAATTCTACAAAGAAACCGACAATACTTGACGTGTCATGTGCGTAATCATTCCAGCCGTCATTTGTAACCTGTGCGGGACTTCCGAAATGCACAAGCAGACACCATTCAGCCGGTGAATAGTTGTTGGGTTCTCCGCTTTTCCAGTTACTGTACGTTCCCATCATAGGATGTGTTTTTACAAGCGAATTAACACCCGTCTTTGAATCTGTACTTTCATAACCACTGGCACTTGTATTTGGAATAAACATACCGGCTTCAGGTCCGCATGCCCAAACCCAGGCTGAACTTGCTATAGAACCGCCCGAATAAGCCTCCGGTCTCTGCGATGCTTCATTAAAGTATTCACTGTCAAGACTGTCGTGAGCAACAATCTTCTCCGTATCGGCGTCATATCGTACTCTGACACCGCCGGCCCAGGACTGAACACCATTACCGGTAATATTATCAAGAACGCGGTCCTCGCCTTCCTCGGTAATAGTAACAAGATAGCCCTTCATACCAAGATACGTATATGTTTTGGCAAGATGATATGCCTCTTCCCATTTATGATAACCGCCCGAACCCGAGTTAGGCACATACATGTAATAATGAGTCTTGTACTGTGTCATATCATCGTTATACATCTTGTAAGATGTAATGATACCGCCTGAAGGAAGCTCAGATACGCTCGAGTCGATTGTTATATCAACCTTCACTCCCTGTACATGCTGGAAGCTGATGCTTCTGATGATTGTCTGGACTTCAGCGGTTGTTTTTGGTGTATCCCACTGCCATGTAGCAGTTTTGTGAGCACCAAGGTCTGTCATCGACCAGGGATATGTCTTATTTTCAACGATGTAACCCTTGTCAACGGCTATAGACATAAGAGTGTATGTCTTATCTCCTGCGATTTCTGCATTAGCAAATGAGAATGTATTACCATCCTCTGACATTACCGGCACACCAAGCTGCATACCTGAAAGCGACTCAGCAGCCTTTGCTTTTGTAATTGTCTTAAAGCCATTAGGAATGAACATGCCATCTGCAACAAGCATAAACGCAAGAAGCATGCTCAGTACTGTCGTAAACAGTTTTCTCTTTCCTTTCTCCATAATCAGGACCTCCTTGTCATCTGCTCAAAAGAGCGTACTATAAAATCCATTTTCACCGTCTGTATTATATTCAATACGGACAGAGATATAGTCTTATCATATTTATCGGTTATATATCTGAAATTATAACCCCGAAAGATATATTTTTTGTGAACAGATTGTGAAAATATATCTTATCCACATATTTACCCCCAGCCTGTGGATAATTTTTCGTTTCAGAGAGTCATTCTCTCAATCACAGTTCCGAACAAAAAAGTAACTGTGATTTTACGGTGAAACCTGTCATAATTGTCTTGAAAGAAAAGCCAAAGTATGCAATAATCAGATGTTGAAATATATAGGAAGGATGGGTTTTTTATGGACATAAAAGGTTTATTTCGCCGTTTTCGATTACGTCTGCTGAGCGAAAACTTAATCAGGTCCGTCTGCATTGCCGTTTTGTCAAGCGCACTTGCGACCTTCCTAATTTCATTTGTTTTTCATATTCTGATCCGTAAGCTGGCTTTTTCAAAGGCGCTGCTGATATTTGCAGCTCTGTTTTTGCTAAGCTTTCTGATATGTTTTATTCTTGACTTTCCCACAAATAAAAAAACCGCACGCCGAATTGATGAAGCCGGCCTTAAAGAACGTATAAGCACCATGTACGCATTCCGTGAAAGTACTGATTTTGTTGCCCGCCTTCAGCGCGATGATGCTCAAAAAATGCTAAAAACAACAGCATCCTCAGCCATTTCTCTTCGAATCCGCAAAAAGGACTTTCTTCGGGCGTTCGGAGCGGTATTTGCGGCCTTTGTAATGCTCTCCATACCGTATGATGCATTCGCAAAACCCATTATTCCCGTATATGTTAATCAGGAGCATCTTGATTTCATTGATAATCTGATTGAGAAACTGCAGAAAACAGTTAAAGAAGCAAATAATCCGCAGGAGCTTTCTGACAGGCTTTATGAAGCAATTGACAGCCTGAAAACAAACCTCCTTGCAAGTGAGGATGAAATTGATAATGCCGCTTCCGTTTCCGCTGCCAAAAATGACATTGATGCCATAATGAACATTGAAATCAGCACAGACAAAATCAGTGAGCAGTTTGAAGCAGACGGTCAAGCCGCAAAAATAGCCGCTGCCATAAGCGATGCTGATGTTAAAGCATTTTCAAATGCCGTGGATGAAATTATCGAACGCATTATAAAAGGCGAAACAATTCCTGATGATGTAGAAGATTCAGACGATGAAACCCTTGCGGATCTCATTGCAATAGCAATAGAGGATGCGGTTTATTCATCAGGTGTCAGTCCCGAAAATGACCTTTACAGAACGCTTCACAACCTTGCTTCAGGTATTTCTTCACTTAAGTATGACGAAATCAATTCAGACCGAAGCATACGCGAAAAAATCAAAGCGCTGAGAAATGAAGTCAAAGACGCTCTGACAGCACAGGGTCCGCTGATTACCGAAAAAGATGAGCTCGACAAAATTCTGACTGATGCTAAAAATGAACTTCTTGGAATCAAAGTCCCGTCGCCCACCCCTACACCCGCTCCCACCGAGCCGCCGGAAGAAGACCCCGAAAACCCTGAAGACCCCGAAGAGCCTGAGGAGCCCGAAAATCCCGAAGACCCCGAAGGCGGAGGTGAAAACCCTGAGGAGCAGGAAGAAGAACCCGCAGAAATCATGACGGAGCTGATTTTCGACCCGTATCTTGGTATTGTAAAATACGGGGAAGTATTCGCAGCATATTATTCGGATTACTTAAAAGCCCTGGAAAACGGCTCGGTTCCGGAAGATTTACAGAATATCATGGACAAATATTTCACGGGGCTGTCACAGTAGCGTCCCGCATGCAATAAACAAAACCCGCATTAAACCTGCATCGGAAGCAGGCAGACACTTACGAAGGACAAGGAGCATAAAACAATGATAAACGAAAATGACGTAAAGTTTTTCAGTGAAAAGAGCAAAGAGATTCTGGCTGAACTTAAAAAAGATATCGTCGGACAGGAAGACGTTCTTGAAGACACCGTAATTGCCATGATAGCAGGCGGAAATGTGCTGCTTGAGGGTGTTCCGGGCGTAGGAAAAACAAGACTTGTAAGGTCCCTCGGCCGCGTATTTGACCTTCCCTTCTCCAGAATCCAGTTCACGCCCGACCTTATGCCCGCAGACGTAACAGGTACAAACGCAATCGAAAAGGATCTGAACGGTACAAACAAGCTTGTATTCCACAGAGGTCCCATTTTCAGTAACATCGTTCTTGCGGATGAAATCAACCGTGCAACCCCGAAAACACAGTCGGCGCTGCTTGAAGCCATGCAGGAGCACACAGTAACAGTCGGCGGCGAAACTTACAGAATGAATGAGCCTTTCTTCGTACTTGCTACGGAAAACCCCATTGAGCAGGACGGTACCTACGTTCTGCCCGAGGCTCAGACAGACCGTTTCATGCTGAAGCTTATCATGACCTTCCCTAAGGAAGACGAGCTGCTTTCCATCGTAAACATGACACAGGTTACCATGGCCGAAACCGCAGATACCGTGCTTTCGGCAGATGAGCTCCTCCGCATGCGCGAAACCGCAAAGGAAATCCTTATTACAGAGGACCTTCTGAAATACGCAATGCGCCTTGTAACCGCAACACATCCCGAAGTTCCCGGTGCATCCGATTACACAAAGAAATACATCCGCTTCGGTGCAAGCCCGCGTGCTGCGCAGGCTCTTATCACAACAGCCAAGGTGCGTGCACTCATGAACGGCCGTTATAACGTTTCCTACGATGACCTTGACGCCCTGGCGCTCCCCGTCCTTCGTCACAGAATCAAGCCCGGTTTTATAGCCGTAACAGAGAAAAAGACGAACGATGAACTCATTACCGAGCTGATTTCAGCTGTAAAGAAACAGAAGATCAAATAAGCCCCGGACACAGATAAAACATAAACACAACAGCTTTACTATACACAACAGATTCCCGGTGTACAGCATTCTCACGAAAGGAACGGCACATTCCGCATGCGCAATATAATTGACGATGGCTTCATAGCAATGCTTGAAGCCCGTGATTTACAAGTGAATACTTCCATGCGCGGGGCCTTTGGCGGCAACAGAAGCTCAAGGCTTTACGGTTCGTCTGCAGAATTTGCCGACTACAGGGATTATTTTCCCGGAGATGACCTGCGTTACATTGACTGGAACCTTTTCGCACGCTTTGACAAACTTTACTTAAAGCAGTTCAAGGATGAACGCCGCCTGCACCACCATATCTATATTGATGCATCCGCATCCATGGACTGGGGCGAGCCAAACAAGGGCGAAATGGCTCTTAAAATAGCCGCCGCCTTAAGTTTTCTTGGCGTTCAGGCCATGGACAGACTGTCCTTACGGGTTCTTCATGACGACAGTTGTACAAACCTCTGCCCGCCCTTTGCGGGACGTGAGGGCTTTTATAATGCCGCAAATCTGCTTAACAACGTAAAGTTCTACGGCGACAGCAATATGGGAACAGCCATCACCGCACTTGAAAACGTTGGTCACGATGACGGCATTTCCGTAATCATCTCTGATTTTCTGACAGAAGATGACTGGAAAAGTGCCGTTGACTATCTGCTTTACCACAAGCGTGAGGTCAAACTTATCCAGGTTCTTTCACGCGATGAAGTAACTCCCGCGCTCTCGGGCAAGGTCTTCATGCTTGACTCTGAAAGCATTGAAGAAGAAGACAGCAAAAACTACAAAACCGAAATTACACGCTCATCGGTACGTGCATATGAGGAAGCTCTTCTGTGGCATCAGAATAACATTCTTGAGTTCTGTCGCGCAAGAAATGTGAGCTTTTCTTCCATTTGCAGCGATGATTCAATCGAACATATCTTATTCCTGAAAGCAACGGAGGCCGGCATCATCAAATGAAATTCCTAAATCCCGCCGGACTCTGGTTCTTACTTGGCATTCCGGTTCTTATAATAATCTATATAATCAAATCGCCGCATGACGACAAGCAGGTTTCCAGTACCTACATCTGGAAGCTCAGCAGCCGTTTCATGCGCAAAAAACTGCCCCTGAACAAGTTACGCAAGATTCTCGGATTCCTCTTCCAGCTTGCGCTGATTACAGGTGCGGCACTTCTTTCGGCCCGTCCCGTAAAGGTGGTTGGCGTCCGTACAAACTACATTCTGATTATTGACGCGTCGGCAAGCATGCGCACAAAAAACACTGCCGGTGAGTCACGTTTCGAGCGCGCAATTCCCATTGCAAAGGAATATGCTGCAGAAACAGAAAACAATAACGAAGTAACCATTATTACCGCATCGGATGAGGCTTCGCTTGTGCTCACCTCTTCCTCGGATTCTGACGAGATAAAGCTTGTCCTTGACGGTATTTCCTGCGGCTATGGCGGATGTAATCTGGATTCCGCTTATTCGCTTGCAAAAGATATTGCCGCCCGCTGCGCGAACTCAGAAATTGTCCTCTTTACTGATAAAGACTACAATCCCGGAGCGCTTTCGGACATTGGAGAAGCAATCGAAAACGGCGTTGATACCGAAACACTCAAGAAAAAAACAGAGCTCCCCGCCAACACTGTTCTCTACAACCTGGCTTCCGCCGAAAACGAATGGAATGCTTACGTAAAGAGCTTCGATTATGAAATTTCCGCGAATTCTCCCGAAAATGCTTCAATGGGTGGTTTTGGCGGCGCTTCCTCAGGTTCCGAAGGCGCTGAGGGCGAAGCCGCTCCCGTAAAGCAGACCTACGTGTTTACCGCCGAAATAGCGTGTACCGGCCGCGATGCTGAGTTTTCCTGCGCATTTATGCTGGACGGTAAGCCGCGTGATGCTGAAGTTATCAAAATATCTGACGGTGAAACAGTCACTATTTCTTTCACGGAAAAGCTTGAGACTTTCAACACCGCCGAACTGGTCATAAACCCGTCGGACGGCCTTGATACAGACAATTCCTACGGTGTCTGCAAACGTGAAGACCGCATCCTTAAAATCCTGGTCTGCGGGCCTTCACCATACTATATGCTGAATGCGCTCAGGACGCTTGACAACGTTGAAATCACCGAACGCATCCCCGAAGAATTCGACTGGCAGAACGATGTTTACTACGATCTTTACGTTTTCGACTGCTTTACTCCGAGGCACTACCCTGAGGACGGCTCACTCCTGCTCATAGGCTGCGATACACTTCCGACAGGAATTTCACAGAGCGAGCCCTCTGAGCTTCCCGCAACGCTCAAGCAGAACCCGGCTTATGACGGAATTTACTTCAACGGCCTTGCCTTAAGGGGCACGATGATTGACGGCTACCGCACTCTTTCCCTCACCTCCGAGTGGGAAAAGCTGTTCCAGTGTAACGGCAAGCCCGTAATTGCCTCAAGAAGGCTTTCAAAGGGCATAACCGAAACCGTAATATCCTTTGACCTTCATAACAGCAATCTGCCCATGATGACCGATTTCCCGCTGATTATCAAAGACATTGTTGCAATGTCCACAACGGATATGATTGAAGCGGACCGCTTCACCGTCGGTTCTCCCATAAAGGTCAATGCAAAGTTCAATACAACAAAGCTGTTCGTAACTGACTCTGACGAACAGATTACAAATCTTAATTTTGAAAAGGGATATGGTCTTTTCACGCCCGAAAAAAACGGCCTTTACACCGTTTCAAGATGGGGCAGATATTCCTTCCAGAAGGAAACCGTAAGCTTCTTTTCGGGAATTCCCGAAACAGAATACAAAGCTGACCCGATTACGGAGCTTCCGGAAATCGCACTTCAGAATGAAAACATACAGACAGAATATGCAACAGGCGACCTGCGCACGCTCATCGCCCTGATTTTGCTTGCAATTCTTCTGCTGGAATGGGGGGTGTATTACTATGAGCAGTATTAGTATTACTTTTTCAAATCCCCACCTGTTTTTCCTGCTCATTCCTGCCTTTGCGGTTATTATCATCCCGTTTTTCCTGATTTCAAAGGTACGTCGCAGGACCTTCAGAAAAATCATGCCGGTCATTCTCCACTGCCTGATTGCAATTCTCATAGTGATGATTGCTGCGGGGACACGAATCGTAACAAAAACATCAGAAGAAGCAACCGCCCTTCTGCTGGACCTTTCGGACAGTACATTCTCCGTGCGTGACAAACTTCTTTCAGACGCAGGAAGTCTTGAAGAAATAATCAGGACCAACAGTCCTGCTTCCGTTGTTATGTTTGCGGACAACAAAGTGGCCGCCGGCAGCACGGCAAATATCACTTCACTGCTTGAAAGCCCCGACTTTTCGGTTGATGCAACAAACCTTGCGGATGCTATCGAATACACGGTTTCCCTTCTTCCGAAGAACAAGCCGCGCCGTATAATTGTTTTCAGTGATGGCCGCGAAACTGACGGCAACGCTGCAAAGACTGCTGAGTTCTACGCAAACCTTGGTGTTCAGATCGATACCGTTTACTATAACACCTCAGAGGTTACCGCCCCTGAAGTGCAGGCCAACAGCGTTATCGGGACAAAAAGCATCTTCCTTGGCGACGAAGTTCATTTCAGTCTTGAGGTTGAAACAAATGTTGCAAACACCGTCCGGATTGTTGTTTCCGACGGCGGACGCGGTGTTTCCGGTTACAGTTATGACCTGACTCCCGGTACTCAGGTGATTGATTTCACAGATACTCCCAAGGTTGCGGGTCTTCACACCTATACCTTCAACATTTTATCCAACCTGGATACAAACAGGGATAACAACTATGCAATGACTACCGTTGATGTCACAGGAACCTCAAATATCCTGATTATTGCCGATAAAAGGCCAACTGCGTCAAGGCTTAAGGTTCTTCTTGAGGGCGACAACGCAGTTACATTCGTAACGGTAGATGACGTTCCGAAAACCTTCCCGGAGCTTGCGGAATATGACGAGGTCATCCTTGCAAACGTTGATTACAACACGCTTCCCGAAGGCTACGGCAAGATGCTTCAGAAATATGTTTATGATTTCGGGCGCACACTTCTGACGGTTGGCGGCACAAACACATATATGCTCGGAAATATGGAGGGCACTGAGCTTGAGGAAATGTTGCCTGTTTCCTTCGGTCTGACCGAAGACGAGACCGACCGTGCGGTAGCTCTTATGCTTGTAATTGATGCTTCCCGAAGCATGAGCATGAACAATTCTCCCAACATGTCCATGGCAAAGCAGGGCGCCATTAACTGCCTTGAAGCCATGAGTTCCGCAGATTACGTAGGTGTTATCTCCTTCAACAGGAATGCTGCTGTCCGTTCCAAGCTTGTTGCTGCCAACGATGATAACAAGCAGTATCTGACCCGCGTTATTTCGGGTCTTAACACCGCAAGCGGCACATATTACACGGAAGCCCTCGAGCTTGCGCACAGGGAACTGAAGAATTCATCGGCACCTGTGAAGCACGTAATGTTTTTGTCCGACGGCCAGCCGAATGACAGGGATTACCTTGATGTTGTCAGCCAAATGGCTGAGGACGGCATCACCGTTTCAACCATCGGCCTCGGGTACACTTCAGCCCAGCTCCGTGCCATGGCAAACTCCGGAAACGGCCGTTACTATTACGTTCCGAACGCAACAAACCTTCCGGAAATCATGCTTAGCGAGGCACAACAGGTTACAATTGATTCCCTGCGTCTTGGAAGCTACAGGGCCGTCATCAACGGTCATGACCCGCTGACGGAGGATATTGTGGAGGAAGATATTCCGGCTCTTTCCGGTTATGTTGCCACAAAGCTCAAGGATGAGGCACTGGCCCCGCTTCTTACCGATGAAGGCTACCCGCTCTTTGTGAAGCACACCTACGGCAACGGCACGGTTGCTACATTTACTTCCGACCTTTCCGGAGACTGGTCTTCAAAGTGGATTTCAGACGGCACAGGCAATGAACTGATTGAGCGTTTTATTTCCACCACTCTTCCCGAAGAGCACCTGGAATCCTCCCTGGACGTGACCTATGAATTATTCGGCAAAACCGCTAAAATCACGATACGTCCCGACACTCTTTTGGAAGGCGCCAAATTGCTCATTTCATCCGTGGATGATAATTCTTCCGAATACGAACCCGAAAAGGTTTCTGAGGGCGTTTACGAGGCTACAGTGCATGTAATTCCCGACAAGGTAAATCATTTCACCGTAACAGTCAATGACAGCAACGCTGAACCGGTCGATTTCACAAACCTTTACATTCCCGTTGCATTCAGTCCCGAATACAAGCTGTTCGGTGATTCCGGCGAAACCGCCCTTGCCGCTGTCAGCCGGCCTTCCGGCGGAAAAGCTCTTTCTGCCGCCTCAGATACCCTGACTGCCCTTGCAGCCATGACAGGCCGCTCCATTGAATATGTCACAGACCTGCTGATTCCTTTCGCAATTATTGCCCTTGTCCTGCTTCTTCTTGATATCATAATCAGGAAGCTCAGATGGAAAGACATTGCACGATTCTTCAGAAAAGGCAAATAAGACAAATTAGTGTGATTCAGCTTTTTTTGCTTGTTGGGCGGATTTTGGCTGATCAAGCAAAGCAACAAAAAAAGTATGCGTCCGGCGGGACCAAATCCGCCGGACGCATGATAAAAAAACTTACACCCGTTTTATGGTGTAAGTTTTCTTTATTATCTATATGTCAGCCTGCCATCATTTATTCGGCTTAAAGTAATTCTTCAGGGCTTCCCTGTCCTCTGCGGATATAAGGTTAAGGTTTGCAATCTCATCAATCTTCTCATCAATTTTTTCAACATCCTCTGCCGAATAGCTTCCGGACTTAATAAGATCGGTGAGCGGAAGGATTGAATCTACAGCCTCGCGAACAACCTCGGGACCGGCTGCCTGAAGTTTCTCCGGATCAATAATATCAGTGAAGGTGTCACCGGTTGACGTTGCAAGTTCCCTGTTAACCAATGATGAAATCATTTCAGGGCCCGACTCCAGTGCAAACACACTGTCAATCAGCTTGTCAATCTGCTCGGGCTCGTCAAGAATCGCCTCAACATCAATGCTCTTAAGTCCAAGCGGATCCTCAGGATCGGCGGGCTTGTCGGGCTCTGCGGATTTCTTTTTGACCGTCTCAACAAGGTCAGCAAGATTTGTGACAACATCGATGGTCTTATTGATATTTTTCTTAAGACCCTCAATGTCAGTGAAGTCGCCAAGAATTGATTTGCCGTCGTCCTTCTGACCTGTAGCTGCTTTGATTTCCTTGTCAAGAAGCGGCTGAAACGCTTTAACAAGAGCAACCTTGTCCGAATCGGCAAGAATCTTCGTGTTAAGAATCACATCAATCATATTGCTGATAGTCTCAATGTTTTCCTTCTTCAGATAATCCTTGGATTTGATTACCTCAATTGTATTTGCTGCAGGCTTAATCATTTTCATGATTTCACCCACACTCTCCGCAAAATTGTAGTTCGTGCTTGTGCCCATAGAGCCGATATCTTCCGGTGTCACGGTTGAGATCGGAGTAATAACAGCATTGGCAAGCGCCTTTGAACCGGTAAATTTGAAAAGATATGATGAAGGCGTTTTTCCTAATGAATTCGCACCCTTTTTAATAATCTTTGTAACCGATTCATCTACGTTCGCTTCCGTCTCAAGAAGTGTGCAAAGATCATTAACCGCGTCAGGTTCTCCAATCCGGCTTAATACGTTCTGCACGGGCGTTAAGACAAGCGCACAGCTCACAAGACCAACGATGCCGCCAAGCACAGCACCCGACGCCTTTGACCAGACAGGTTTCGGTTCGCCGGTCTTGAGCGTTTTTTTGAGAACAGCCTTGAGAATAACAAAAATAAGCAACGTGACAAGCTTGAAAAGCAGGAACATTATAACAAAACCAATTGGAGCAAGAGCGGACATGGCAATTCCTGCCGCATGCGGTCCGAGTACGCTTCCAAGGCTTACCTGCGAAACGGTTTTATCAAGGAATGCCTTTCCGACAGTAGCCAGGTTGCTGCCTGTTACATTCTGCGTTTCCGCAATATCCATAATGCCTTTTTCAGCAAATGCCTTGGCTGCAATTGCTGCAACAACAGTTCCGAGTACGGTAAGCGCAAACCTGATTCCCGAAAGAACAACTCCACGCTTAAGGCCTACCAAAACCTCAACAGCGATACAGATAAGAACAACCAAAAGAACTAACCATCCCATAACTGTTTCCTTTCACATCCATAATGATTTTTTGTAGTCAACATAGTCTCAGCTTCCGCAGCAGGTTTGACCATTGCGGGTTCACGTGCAGAAACACAGTCCTCTGCACATGAAATAATAAAACAGCGAATTGTATTTTAGATACATATTCGGATACATTGTAGCAGAATATACTGTTTTGTTCAAGTCATTGCGGTATTTTTTTCCTCTCTTTTTGCCGTCTTACCCGGACTCAAACCACCCGGGAGATTACCGAAAGTTCCCTTACTCCATAGCCTCAAGCTGCTTCTCAATTGTGTTCACGCGAAGCTTCAGATAACTCTGCAGCCTGTAAACGGATGTGCTGAAGGCAAATAAGGAATCGGAATTCACCTGTCTGCCCGAACGGGTTCTCCAGGCATAGAGCTTGTCATCGTTCGCAACGCTCTGTGAAATGCGGTCAGCTGTGGTTTGTATAAGCTCCAAAGCATCGTCCGTAAGTCGCTCCTTAATCAGCTGAAAGCGCTCTCTGACTTTATTCCTGAACTCTTCATATTGGAAAAGCGCATCGTAATAAAACGTATCCGTTGGAAAATCCTTGCCCGAATGCGCAAAAGTGTATGTGTCCCAGTCAAAATCCCATACGGGACCGGCGTAAAGCTTCCCGTTGTTTGCGTCGGCGCGCGGAGCGTCAAAATCAGATGAATCGTTGTTTTTATACATAAAGATGCTCTTCGGATGCTCAGGCTCAGCATTTGCGGCAATGGCCTGAACAAGCCAGAAATCCGCAAAAGAAGTAATATCGATGGTCTCACAGATTTTGTCCCACGCTTCATCTGATTTTGGGGCAAAAATGATGTCCTCAACCAAAGCTATATAGTCCTGCACATATTTCTTCTCTTCCGCCGTCAATTCTTCTGTATAATCAGGGTCCTTAACGCTGTACGGAATAAAGCCCTTGCTGTTTCGAATCCTGTCAAGATATTTCAGGGTTTCAAAGCTTCTGCCGTCGGTACTCAGTTCAAAAAGCAGGCCGCGTTCGTTAATCGGAACAGAATTGTCAGCGTCCTGTTCAACAAGTTCAAGCCTGTTTTCCGCAAGTCTTATGCTTTCTGTAACAAGAAAAAGCCCCGCATATTTGCCATTGATGTAAACCTCAGCATAATCAGCATCCGGGGACCACATGAAGCCTGTGTTCAGATACTCTCCGTCCGCGGAATAATTTAAGGCAGTAAACATATTTGCTATGCTGTAGGTCAGGTAATTTCTCATGGCCGTGCGGTCAAGCCAGTTCGCTATGAAACAGAAATGCTTTCCGGGGGCCATGCCAAGAAGCGGCTCTTTTTCGTCAAATCTCACGTTAAAAGGCTTTTTGTTATAATTCCAGGTTGAATTTCCGCGCCCTTTATATTCACAGTCATAGGATTCATCCTGAACATACTCACCCGCAGCCGCATCAAAATGTGACACGGTAAGAGAAGCTTTTTTCCAGACCTCCTTCGTATCAATGCCCTTTTTATCAGCAGTTGTCAGTTCAATTTTCATAACGCCCTCTGAGCCCTTATAAGCAGGTGCAGGAGTTGGTGTATTACTCGGCTCATCTGTAGGAGTGGGTGTATCGGTAGGCACGGATGTGGGCGTATGCGTTGTCGCAGGCGCCTTATTTGGTTGTTTTGTGCATCCCGCTGCCGAAATCAGAAACAGCAGGGCCATAATCAGCAAAAATCTTCTCATAACAGCAAATCACCTTTATGTTAATAATCCCGCAAATAGCATAAAATCCCGAAAAACCTGACATATGCAACAAATAACGCATAATTTCGGGTAAGCTTGCAGCTGCAACGAAAAAGCGCATTCTTTAGCCTGTTCACCGCCAAATGCGCTTTCGTGTCTGTTAATTTTGTCTGTTCCTTGCCTGTCCGGCTTTTGTATCACCTTAATCCAGATTGAAGAAGCCACGTCTAAGTACTTCAACATACTTATCGGTTGTAATTTCGCTCAGGTTGCCGTTTGCTTCAGAACCATAGGTGATTGTTGTCCGGATGCGGACCATCATCGAACTGCTTGACTCAATAAGCTCAAGCGGCAGATAGAATCCGTATTCATGGCGGTCAAGAACGGTGTAGTAATTTCTTCCGCCGGTAGTTCTGATTGTGGTGTTTTTGGTGCCAAACCTTCTGGACGAACCCGTTCCGGTAATATTGAAGGTGTCGAAGTTGACTGCCTCCCAGTAATCCGGGTTCTCAAGGTCAGTCTTCTTAAGCATATCAATATTACTCTTCTGGATGTAGTAGTTAACCTCAATCTTTTCGGTATCGATGATACTGTTATCCTCAACAGTGAAGGTAACCTGCTTGCTCTGCTTGTCGTTATAAACTGCAATTCCTTCGCCAACAGCAAGGGTCGTATCGTTTGAATCGAAATCGATGTAAAGGTAATCAATGTTGTCACCTGAGGTCTTTTCATCGTTGGTAATGTAGGTATCAACAGGTGAACCTGCAGCACGATATGCCGAAACAACGGTGTTAACAAAGAGCTTAAGCTCCTTCTCGTTTGAACTGGGATCGTCAACACGATGTCCGGCACCGGTATATGTTACATTACCAATATTGTAGATGTAGTAACCATTCTGTGTATCACCGGGGTCATTTGCAAAGACACCGTCCTTCGCAAGTGTATACCAGACTACAATGTTGGGGTTTTCCATATCAAGCTGATAGTACTGCGAGTGTGTCTTGGATACAGTCAGCTCATCACCAATAACATACGGATAAACCGTGATAGCGCCATGGTTAACACTCTCAACCGAAGTCGTATACTGGGTGCTCTTCTTGTTACATCCAATGATTTCAAAATCATTATATCCCTGTATTCCATCAACAGTTGACTTTCTGCTGTTGTTTGTTGTCCACGCGGAATCCTGAAGATAATTGGGATCGGATGAGAAGCCCGTTGCATTCTTTCTTTTGACGTTGTAACGGTCCATACCAAGCGTTGCACGGAACATCTGATTGATATTGTAGCCCCAGCGCCAGTCATTTTTCCAATGATGCTGCGCATCAATTGTAATTTTCGAATCGGGAACATTTGCATGTGAAGTTGTATCATGTGCAAACATTACGGATTTACCGGTATTAATGAAATCATTCAGGTTCTTGACTGCACTTCTCTTTGATGAATCGCCTTCAAGATCCGAATAGCCATCGGAGAATCCAAGGATAACCATGTCATAATAGTCAACCAGGTTGTTTCCTTCTACCTTTGACCATTCATTGAATACCTTACAGGACATTCTGTCAATCTGAATGCTGAATTCATTGAGATTCTCAAATAATTCATAATATTTCTGAAGTGTCTTCAGGCCGTTGGTTGAATACTTTTCATCTGAGCCGCTTCCATCACTTCGGAAATAGAAGGAATTTCCCCTGCTATCGTACATTTTTACATAGTCTTTTATTAAATCGGAACCATTTGTTTTTTCATAAAGTTTTTCAATGATTTCTTCCTCTGCCTTTGTAAACTTCGGGTTTTTGAAGGAATCATTGTTCAACTTGTTATACAAAGCAGTGATTTCAGAACTCATTGAACTGAACTTTGTAGAAGTACGTTTTGCATATGCATAACGGATTACATCAGCTCTTGTAGGAAGAAGGTGCGTAATAAAATTATCCTGATTGTCAATATTCTCTGAATCATATCCGCCGTTCTGATGAATCTGAAGAACACGGATCAGTACACGCTCATCATCACGGGCCTTCAATGCAGAATATCCGGTCCGGCTTGTGCTAATCGAGGTATCTTTTCTTACAATCTCAATTTTCCAGGGAATAACACCAACAAGTTCCGAAACATCTCTCGAAACCTCATAAACATGCCATGACTGGAGAGGCTGCCCCTCATCAAGCTGTTTATTTGTGGTTTTATCAATAACCGTTGCACCTTTAAGGATTTCTGCCTCAGATGAATTAAAACGACCATCTGCATTCAAATCAACATATATTCCGAAATCGTAATAATATGGATCTGTAATCGAATTGTTGTCCTCAATAGTAAACTTGTATCTCAGAACACGGTCAGAATCAATCTTTCCATTAATATAACGGCTTTCATCCGTTCCGGTATCTGTATACTCAATCGGTTTCACTGACAGGTCAATATTGACAAACCGGTCCTTCTGGTTTTTAACAAAAGCGGTTTTGGTTGTACTGGTCTGTTGTGAATAGATTACAAAATTCGATTTATCTTTTGATTCATTGTATAACTGATAAATATACGAACTGTTGTCAACCTTGGCAGTATCGAAAGCACCGTTTTTAAGGAAATCCGATGCAAATACAATAACGCCCTTCGCATTCATGAATTCCTTAAGTTCAAGATATTTCTTATGCGTAATATCATTTCCGCTAAGATAGGTATACAAGTTGCTCGTACTTGTAGTCAAATCTGCAGAATAATCATAAAGGCCGCCTCTACGGGCATCCTTGCCATGATAGAATTTCGGGCCGATATGAGAATATACATAATTCCATGTGGTTGACGAAACCCCCTTCACCCAGTCGGTATAATATGAGTTTGTCTTAAGTCCAAAATAAATCAGGTCATATGTATTTTCCAGTTCATCAACCTGACCGATAAATTCCTTTACGGTCATTCTGTCAATCGGTGTTGCAATCTTAACTGACGATGTTCCGTAGAGATTTGTAATCATTGTTCTCCACGTAGAATCAGTCTCAAATGAAGCATATGCCTGAACCTCAAGAATACGTAAACCTGCCTCAACACGCGGTGTAGGTGTGGGCGTAGGTGTATTTGTTGCCGTAGGTGTGGGCGTATTCGTTACAAACTTGGCGTAGAGCACTTCTTTCTTGCCTTCTACTGCCTGAAGAGTGCGTGAATAATTAATCGATGTTGATTCAGCGGTTCCCGCAAAGGTTTCGTTAGTAAACCAGCCTACAAAGTGACTGCCGGCATCAGCCTTGGCAATACAGTCAATCTGGATGTTCTTAAGATATTCCTGCCAGCCTACAGTATAGAAGTAGGTGCTGTCCTTACCCATGGCAGCAGTTCCTGCCTGAACCTGTCCATGGTCACCTGCATGGAGTTCGAGTGAAATATTGAACGGCGTAGGCGTATTTGTAGGCGTAATCGTAGGTGTAGGCGATGACGTAGGTGTAGGAACAAAGTCAATGCCCTTGTTTATGAGGAAATCGATAATCTCAAGCGGTGAACAGGTCTTTGATGTAGGTCTTCCTTCAGAAGGATATATATACTCAAATAATCTTTCAGTAGTATAACCCGCATCATAAGAGGTTTTGTAGTTCGTAATATCCTTGTAGAAATACTTCATCCAATCTGTTTCAGATGTAGCATACAGCCAGTATTCATCCTCAACAACCGACCGTGTATTATCTGAACGCCAGCCGTAATCAGTAAATAACTTCTGCAAGGTCGGTTTATCCGAGCTGCTGTACAAATGAACCGGAGCAAAGGTTTTTACATTCCAGAAAGTTCCCAATTTGGTAGAATTGTCTGAATTGATATTGCTGCGGCTTGTACCGGTATAAAGGCTTTCAGCGGCTCCCTTTATTATAGCCGGAATATATGTGCCGGTTGTTGCTTCAATGTGGGGATTTTTAAGCTGATTCATCAAATAGATATTTGAAAACTCTTCATCATCCATTACATGAAGCATAAGAGCCAGTCTGTATGCAAAATTATTGTAACCTTCAAATGAGGCATAATACGATGTGCCTGATTCGGATTGAAGGTCTGCCGATGTTGTGAAATAAACGCGTTTACCATCAGTCATTACTTTGTAATACTTCGAATATGTATAACTTGCACGGCTGCTGTCACTTGAACTTGTCGGCAATTTGGTAAGTATTGCATTATTAATAATTACAGGACAGGTATTTGAACTCGCCAGCGGCATATTCCACCCTGATGCCTTTGAATAAATCTTAAGCATTGTGGCTGCATCAAAATCTTTGCCGCTCTCTCCGTATCCACCGTAATTCTTTGATGAATCACCGTTAATTACAATCAAATCAGCACGGTCGATAAGGTCCTTGTTATTCTTTAAGTTCGCGGCAGTAATGGTAACAACCTGAACTTTGCAGTTTTCCGGGTCTGACGAATGAAGCACCTCTTTTTTGAAAAGGTTGGTGCTTGTAAGGCTTTCGTAATGATCTGCCTCAGTATAAACATTTGTCTGCTTACTTACAGAGTCAACGTAAATATAGTTTGCTGAGGTCATATCGGAAAGATATTCCGATGCATACGTTGTGGACGAAAAAATCCAGATACCGGTTTCTTCATAGGTGAACTGCACATAGTATGCATTGTAGTCGGATTCGGGCTCCATTTCGTCAAAGCCTGTCCCGTTAGGCAGGGAAGCAGCCTCCTCAAAAACATAATAAACAGGCTTCGGAGACATGTTCTTAAACGGGGTGTTTATTGCATTGTTAAAAGAAACATATTTCTTGATTGAAGAAGCTTTATTAATATCATAATTTCCGCCGCTTCCGACATAAACCATATAGTTGGTACCGCCGGAGCTTACAAGCTTATATGCACCCGTCCCTTTTTGGTTCGCCTTAAAACCATCGGGACTGTTTTTCACGTTTTCAACCGCAAGTACCAGTTTATCTACGGAGCTGTCATTAATTTCAGCATCCGTTGCCTTACGGATATAATAATAAACAGTGCTGTAGCTTGAAGATTTGGTGTAATACTTCCTTTCGGCACTTGGAAGTGCATTATACTGCGATTCGGTAATTTTCCTGTTTGTAACCTTATTCCCAAGCGTTACAACGCCGTTATCGCGCAGTGTTTCGCATGCAGAAGTATTATGAAGCAGGTCCTGATTCGTAAGGATATCTGCTACTTCCGATCCGACGCCCCAGCGCATAACCTGCATGCTGTCATACTCTACACTTTTATTTGAGTTTGAA
This sequence comes from Lachnospiraceae bacterium, assembly GCA_045627185.1. Taxonomy (GTDB): domain Bacteria; phylum Bacillota; class Clostridia; order Lachnospirales; family Lachnospiraceae; genus SZUA-448. The sequence goes on along the minus strand of JAZQNE010000100.1, from coordinate 225 downwards.
GTCCAGGTAATTGTATCCGAACCAAGAGTCGGTGCAATTTCCAGAATCACAAAAGGATTGTTTTCCGTACCGCGGTTATTGGCGTCAGTACCGCCGTTACTGCCCTTCGGCTTAGTTCCGTTAAAGATACCTGCTCTTGCGCCAATAAGTGTGAACAAACCAAGAGCCAGTATGACACCGGGAATTATAAGTTTTTTCATGAACTTCTTGGGTTCTTTCATACCG
>JAZQNE010000099.1:0-18228 GCA_045627185.1 Lachnospiraceae bacterium | reverse complement strand
GGCTTTTCAGGCTTGTCTGGGGCTTTTCAAAATTCTTGGGGGCTTTTCAGGCTTCTCTGGGGCTTTTCAGCATTCTCTGGTGCTTTTCACTTGTCTTGCCCGGTGGAATATCGTCATCACTTTGCCTTGCTTGTGCTGCCTTTTTCTACATGAAATCCGCTTCCTTTTTTTTACATGAAACCTGCTTTTCCGCCTTTTTATATGCACCCCCATACATATAAAAAGCAAGTCTTGCGGGTTTTGTATGCACCAAGGCCCCCAGCTGACCTGCTCTATATATAAGAAAGCATAGCAACTCGCATTGTCTCCGTTTTATATGCACCACCGTGCATAGAAAAAGCAAGTCTTGCCGGTTTTATATGCACTGAAGTCCCCAGCTGACCTGCCTTACAAGTAAGAAAGCATAGCAACTCGCATTTTCTCCGTTTTCTATGCACCCCCGTACATATAAAAAGCAAGTCTTGCCGGTTTTATATGCAACGGGGCACCCGGTTGACTTGCCTCATGAATAAGAAAGCATATGAAATCTGCTTTTCTGCCTTTTTATATGCACCCCCATACATATAAAAAGCAAGTCTTGCGGGTTTTATATGCACGTCGTTGTTCTAACTCCGTAGTCCCGCCCCTCCTTCGCTAACTCCGTAGTCCTACCTCTCCTTCGCTAACTCCGTATTCCTGCCCCTCCTTCGCTAACTCCGTAGTCCTGCCCCTCCTTCGCTCATTCTGTAGTCCATTAGCCTCTTCTCCTCATTCGAAAAAAAACACGCCGGATAAATCCGACGTGTTGCAGTCTCATATTGAATTATCAGCGTCTCCAAGGCCAGCCAGAACCACAACCACCATTGTCACTCTCTTCAACGGGAGGGCAAGGATTGTAAGGCGGATAGCCACCATGGCAATTGGTGTCAGCACTTGCATCTGTCTTAGGTGTAAGATTTGATGAACCACCCTGATTATAATAGTTGCCTGATCCCCAGCCATTGCTGTAAGGATTTGTGCATGCGAAAACGCCTTCCATATTGGTTGTATCAATAACGGTAAGTTCGGGACTTGTATATTTCTTCATAAGTCTACCTCCAAATTAAACTCAAAATCATTTCATAACATAAATACTCTTTTTACTTTATATACTTTTATCACACAGCAAACCATTTGTCAACGAACAAAAACAAAACTTACATGATTGTAATTTTTTCACTCATCCTCATCAATTCGCTGCTTCATCAGTTCGGCAGCCGCAAGCTCCGGCCTGCAGCCAAGCACATAAAGTCGGACACCTGAATTCAGCACGCTGTTGGTATTCTCAATATCGGCTTCAATCTGGTACGGAAGCCATCTGGGCGAAAAGCTTCGCGAGTAAAGTCGCGAAAAGGCCTCCAGACCCTCAGGAACAGAAATAACATTTTCGGCATGCTGCTCGAGAAAAACAATTCCCCCAAGCTCGACTCTTCTGTTCAGATATTTTCCGGATGATCCGGCCCACGGCAGGCCATACACGTAAGGAATGCCATCGATGACCCTGCAGGCGGTAACATCGCCATCAAGTACGGGCGTGCCAAAGTTCTCGGCCCACATGTTTGTGTGGGTTGATTTCCCGGTTTTGGACGGAGCCGAAAAAACATAACCTTTTTCCTTATATATAATAGAAGCAGAATGGATGCTGATGCCGCCCACCATTCGAACGGCGTTGAAAACCGCCTCGCGCATGAAAAGGAAAAGCGACTTGCGAAGGTAGTCGATTTTTTCCTGTGTATCCAGTTCATCAAATGAAACGCCTAAATAATAGGAAACATTTTTTCCGGATTTGTCAAAAGCAACCGTCCTGAAAATATAAGCCTCATTTTCCGATGTCCCGTAATGCACAAAAACCGTCCCATTGGCTTCTCCCACGCGGAAAACGCCGTTTTGAACGAACGATATCCCCTCCGGGTATTCGCATTTTTCATCCGTCAGGTGAAAAATAACATCCGTCGGCTCAGAAGAATCGCATAAAAAAGCATCAAACCGTTCATAGATGAACCGCTCGTCAAAATCCAGTTCTAAAATTAAATCGCAGATTTTATACTTTTTCATATTTTCACGCCTTAAATGTGCTGACCACGCTGTATCCCTCGCCATTTCCGCCGGTGACATAATAATCGCTCACGCGAATCCATGCGTGGGCAACCATTTTGCCGTCCTGCAGGCCACAACCGAGATACATGGTGGATGCAATTTTCTTGCGTTTCAGAAGTTTCTGGGCCGTAAGCGCGCGTACAAGACATTTGCTCTCCCACGGAGTGTGGTTGCAGGTACGCTCAACGGCATAACTTATGCAACGCGCAGTGTAAAAATCCTGCTTCGCAATGGGCTCAAAAGGAGTCTCCTGATCGCGCTCGCCCCAGTGTTTCTCAAGCTTTTTGGGCTTGATAAGCTTAATCTGAAGCCTGTAGAAAAGGGACAGAAAAGTTGCAAGAATAATAGTTTTCCTATAATGACTGTATTTGAAAAAATTCCAGGCGGATTTAATACTTTTCATATTTTTTTCCTTGTTTTTTCATTATTTACATAGTAAATCAGATAAGTGCAACTCACTCATTACAATTATTCAAGTCACCGGCCCGATGCCCGTCGCGGTCCCCCGGGCTTACCATTCTTCATCGGTCTGCTCATCATCCGCAGTTGCAGCCTGCATCAGCTTTTCAATTCCGGCCTCATCCATAATGTTACAGCCCTTTTCGTGAATTGAATAAACCTTGTTGCAGATTGAAAGAACTGACGGTCTGTGCGTTGTAACGATGCTGGTGCGCGGGTAATCATCCTGCATAATATTCTGAAGAACACGCTTTTCAGTGTAAACATCCAGAGCGCTTGTAGCCTCATCAAGCAACAGAATGGGCGCCTTGCGCACAAGTGCACGCGCGATTGAAAGGCGCTGCGCCTGGCCTTCTGAGAAACCGCCTCCGCGTTCGCCTATGACGCTGTTGATTCCGTCCGGCAGTTTTTCGACAAATTCCCATGCGCAGGCAAGCTTAAGAGCGGCTATTATTTCTTCATCGGTCGCATCTTCTTTTACAAAGCGCATGTTCTCAGCGATGGTGCCGTAGAACATTGTATTGCCCTGCGGAACATATGAAAACAGCTGTCTTGTAGATGCCGTAAGCGGCAATGAAAATTCATCCGAATCAGGAATCTTATCACCCGAAAATACGAAAGCCCTGCCCTCCTGTCCTCTGATCAGAGCAAGCAGAAGTCTGAGCATGGTTGTTTTTCCTTCGCCTGAAGGCCCGACAAGAGCAATTGTTTCACCCGGTTTTGCCTCAAACGATACATTCTCAAAAACTTCCGTTCCGTTAGCGTAGGTGTAGGCCGTATCCTTTACGGCAAGTCCAATGCCCCGGAACTTATATTTCTCATAAAAATCATTAACTTCCGAGTCCGCACTGTAATCTTCTTTGGGAAGAGATGTAAGCTCCATGAGTCTTCGGGCAGAGTTGGAAATCTGGATTGTAGTCGGGAAAAAACTGAGTACGCTTTGCAGCGACGAAGTCAGGGAGGCTGCCAGCGTAAGGAACATAGTCATGGTACCGTAAGTTATTGCCTTACTCCACACCTTATAAATACCCCAGCCATAGGTGGTGTAAGTGATTACCGCAGACGCAAGGGACATAATCAGCGTATTTCCGATAGCTGAGCGCTGATATGCCACATTCATTTTCATCTGCTCTTTTTGGATTTCACGAACTTTTTTCTTGTAAAGTTTAATCAGGTTAAATGCCTTGACATTCTGGATGTTTGCAAAAGCTTCAGTTGTAAACATGCTCATCTGGGTTGAAAGCCCAAGCGATTTCATACTGTTCTTCTGCATACGTTTTAGGTTTCCGCGCGTAATCAGCATCGAAAGCGGCGCTCCAACCAAAGCAAAAACAGCAAATGAAGCATCATACTTCATAACAACAAACAAGGCCGATCCGAATCGAAATACAGTCTGGATCAAGTTTGGGATCAGTGAAAGCACACCGGTTGCCACCATCGATGTATCTCTGAACCAACGCGTGGAAATATCTCCGGAATGATACTTCGAAAGGCTTTCCCATTCGCTTGAGATAATATTGTCATAAATATCAGCACTGATATCGTTATTCACCTTTGTTGTTAAAACAGCAGAAATAAAGTTGATTATCTGTCCGATAAATGTGCTTAAGAGTTGCAGACAAATAATAAGAATAAATGTCTTAACCACAGCACCGGTATCATGGTCCGGTCCTGTAACAATATCAACCAGATCTTTGGATGCAAAACTGCCGGAAAGGCTGACAACCGTCGCAGACAGGCCAACGCAGGTATAAAGAACAATTGCCCAGAAATGTGCTTTCCCATATGAAAAGACCCACTTAAATTCTTCTTGCATTAGTTTTAAGCGTCCTGTTTTTATTCGATTAAAATAGTGTTTCAACCGATCAAGCATTTGAGGCTCCTGTTTTTTTGAAATAAAAAAGCACCACCAAAAAGATGATGCTTTATTATAGCATATTTCGTTTTACGATACAACTACACTGATATTAGCAAAACCACTTCTGATAACGTCTCGCTCAGCTTCAGAAATCTCATTTCCGGGACCGGTGGTAAAGCCGTTGTATGAACCGTAGTTCTCATTGTTGTTGTAGTTTGTGGTCTTGTCATGATTGAAATAAAACTTTAACTTGTCATCAAGCGTTTCGCCGGAGTTCTGGGAATTAACAAACCACTGAATCTTTACAACGTTTGTTCCCTTTGTATGAGTAACAATGTGGTTAATGGGACCACTGTGTGAAACTTCAACAAGATTATCAAGTTTATTATGCTTCAAGCCTTCAACAAACTCAATATTCCACTCAACACATTTAATATTCTTCCAATTTGCGGGACCTACTGAAAACTCAACAACACTGTAACCGCCACAGTTTGTATCCCAAAATTTTGCCTTAAAGGGGGGAGTGGGAATCTGCTGTTCGGGTGTGGGTGTAGGCAGAACACTTGAACCACTTGCTGCGTAAACACCTTCCATTGTATCTAATAATTCAATATCCGGTCTATTATAACTTTTCATATTTGTCTCTCCTTATGAATAAGCATAATTATCATTTTCATACTAATGGTGACACTTTAACACTAAAAAATATATCTGTCAACCTTCCTATTCAATTCTAACAAAATGGTAAGTTTTAAATATACTATAAAATAATGAATAAAAAAACTTAACGATTTCAACACCGGATCAATACATCCAAACCCCTAAAACAAATAGATTTCTTGCTTTTTCGGTCAAAATACGATACAATATATACATCTTTTTATCGGAGGTAATAAATGAAACTTTCATCCGAATTTATGCTCAAAGAAATTGCCGGAACTTTTGTACTGATTCCCGTCGGTCAGAATATCGTAGCCTGCAAAAATCTTTTAAGACTTAATGATACAGGCGCTTTTATAATGAAAAAAATCGAAGAAGAAATTTCTTATGATGATCTTCTTGATTCACTGGTTAAAGAATACGAAGCCGAAGAAAATGAAGTAGACATTCTTCGAACCGACTTGGACGCATTTCTTGCCAAGGCCCGGGAGATCAGTGCGATTGTTGAATGAGTTAATGGTGACTCATTTTTCTTTAATCAGTCCTACGGCCGGAATAATCATTCCGCCAACTGCATTTCCAAGTGTCATAATAAGAAGATACAGGAAAGCCTTAATACTCCAGGCACCGCCCACCGAAAAATAAAACATATTGGCGATGCAGTGCTCAAATCCGCACAGAATAAATACTGAAACACACATAAGCACTATAAGCGGCTGCTGCTTCTGCTTAAAGCCGTCAACTGCAATAAACATCAGCATACCGCAGAAAATCGAAAGGAAGAAAATGCTGAGGGGTGAATCATTGCATTTGGTTTCACAAAGCTTTGCAGCCTTCTCTGAAATACCGGAAATGCGCGAAGCCCTTACGGCAAGAGCGGAAACACCGGTTCCAAGAAGGTTTCCGAGCCATGTAAGAAGCAAATCAAATGCATAGCTTAGGCTTCTTTCTTTTACCATGTAACCGATTTTTCCGGTAAACAGGTACAACCCGTTAACAACAATGGCATAAAGCCCGACCGCAAAAAGAACGGACCCGACAACTTTATTGTCAACCGAAAGAAAAACGGTTCCGCCTATTGCGATGCACATGCCGGCAATTACTGCAAGTAAAAACTTCCTGATTCTGCTCATTCTGATTTCCTCCGTCTATTTCCGAAGCAGACGTGCAAAGGCGCATCTGCTTAACGTTCCGCCCGGTTTATTCTTCTCTGTTTCTGCTCTTCCAGCCTTCAAGCTTCTCCTCCCAGCTTGTCTTCTCAGGCCAGCCGGTCGTATCAAATGCTTTACGGATTACTGCAAAACGATATTCGAGTTTTTCGATAAGATGCGTGCATTTATAGAAATTCTGCGCATCATCCTCCATCAGATACTCGAAAAGTCTTGCACGGTCCTCACCGCTTGTGGTGTTTGAATAGGTATCGATGAAATAAACATTATCATAATCTTTTTCTGCAAAATAAGTATATTCAGTTTTTGACCCGTAATTCTTATAACTGTCGAGGTAGCTGTAGCCTTCGGGATTCAGGGCATTCCAGCCTTCTTCATAATCGGTGCAGATACCGAACTTGTTCATTTCCTCAATATAAGTGTCAATCCAGTGGGAAATCTCATGATATACGGTACGCATAAGTTCCTTTTCGTAGCGGACATCAAACGCAATGGACCGTTCATAGCCAACGGCAGACGCAAAAGCAATGGCATCGCTTGCAAGGCCTTCTTCCTTCTCAACAAGACCCTGGCAAAGGTAAATTCCAAGCGTTCTGGCGTTTCCGGTTTTAATCTGCTTGAAGAAATTCTGCGGATAACTGTCAAGAACCTTCTCAATCTTCTGGAGAGCCCTGTACATAAGGTCATCGTCGGTACAAACCTCAAGTTCGTAAGCAAAATCGCTCACAAGAACCTCATGACCCAGATAGAAATAAATACCGTATTTGTTTTCAAGCGTTTCCGTATAATTTCTAAGTCTGTTTGATAAGGTGTGAAGATGGTCGAAATATTCCTTTGAGCCGTCAGCATTACCGCCAAGATAATCCCAATAGTAAATATATGCTTCACTGCCCTGTGCCGCCGGAACCTCTTCCGTGCCGTAAATGCACAGAATTCCAAGGTCTTCAGAAATATCCGGAGCAGCAAATCCGTAGGCCTTTTCGGGTACAACGGCAGATGCCGTAAGTTCACCGGTGTCAATGGAATAGCATCTGAGTTCCTCATAAGCCGTCTCGCTTGCAGTTGCGAAGCTGTACGTAATGAAGCATCTGTTTATCCAGTCTATGCAGGCATGCTCAGCTTCTTCCGTATCGCTCATTTTAATTGTGCTTTTGAACGTGCCTGAGGCAACATCGTACAGACCGGCCTTAACATACGGACTTTCAAGCACAATAAAGCATTCCCCTTTGTCAGGGCTCATATACATTTCCGATGCGTCAGTGACTATATAATCGATAAATGACTTTGTTGAATAATCAAATCTTGCGATACACGGTCTGAAATCCGCTTCTTCGCCGGGCTCGCTGACATCTATGGTTCCATAGACGCCAAGCATGTTTTCTCCCAAAGGAGCAATCTTCTGAAGGCCTATTATGCCGTCGGGAACACGAACCTTGCTAAGCAACTCGGTTTCATAATCATAAAAGCAAAGAGTGTCAATTCCGCCGGGATAAAAAACTTTGTGTCTTCTCCCGTCAATATAATAACTGTTCTCAAGCTCAAAGCTTCCGTCTTCAAGCGTGAAAGTGACAATTTCATTGAACGATAAGTTATAAAGCTTCCACTCATTTTTGGAGGCGTTTACAACATAAATGGTGTTTTTATCGGCAAGTCCGATGGTTCCTGACTTTGCAGGTGCAAAATCTTCGGAAATGCTGATTATTTCGCCTGTTTTGGGCACAACCGAAACGGGATTTTCCGAATGTCCCTTAAGCAGCCAGTCAACAGAAAGCAGTCCATTTTGTGTGATGAAAAATCTGTAACTGTGACTTTTCCTGTCATCTTCAACCGAAAAAGGAAGCCTGTAGAGGTCACCGCCAACCGTTTTTTCAGCATTCTGAAGCAATGCTTCCCTTGGCGGAAGTGTAGGTGTAGGCGACAAAGATGGTGTTGGTGACAAAGTTGCGGTCGGGCTTAAAGTAGGTGAAGGTACATCAGAAGAAGTAGGAAAAGCTGTAGATGTGGGCGTAACAGAAGCACCCCCGAGCCGGCAGCCCGGGAGTGTCAAAATTATTATTGTCATTGCTGCTGTTAACAGCCATCTGCAGATTTTCTTCATCTTAATGCATTTCCTGTCTGTAATCAGTGCCTGTCCGGCCTGCCGGTTTCGCACATCTTTTTCCGGTATGTTAAATGAATCGAACCGGATAAGTTTATTTTCCTGCTACGTTCAGTGAATCGAAGCAAACAGCAAAAGGTCCTGTGTATCCGAGTTCCTTCTGCGTTTCTGTTGAAAGGCACAGACTTCCCTGAAGATCAATAAAGTTTCCGCTTACGGAACCGCCTGTAACCGGGATTTCCTTCTCTCCGTCATAAAGGAATGCAAGACGGATTTCGCCGCCAAAATGGCCGCTGAAATCATCAAGCTGGAAATCAGAGAAATTAACTACATGAAGATAAGGCTGTGCCTTCATCTCTTCAAGCGATGTATGTCCGGGAGCCAGTTCGAAATCCTGATAATAACCGGTGGGCTCAATTCCAAGGTAAGATGCGAAGCGTGCCGGTCCGTGAATCACCTGAAGTTCACCGTCTTTAAGAAGAACTCTGTCCTTCATGGGGATGCCTTCATCGCTGAAAGGTGCATCAGCCTTGAGTGTGAAGTTAAGCTTTTCGCCGGTTACATTTCCCCCCTGGACCATATCGCCAACCTTGTAATTTGAATACCTTGCATAAACATAACTGCTGAGGGAGCGGTTTAAGTAGTACTCAAAGATGGTCTTTAAGTATCTTCCGGAAATGATCACCCTGTATTTTCCTGCCTTCGGGGCCTCTGTAGCAATTGCTCTTGCCTTTGTCATTTCAAGAACATCGGCAACAAGCCTTGAAAGAGCCTCCGTCTCAAGTGTTTTGTAAGCAAAATCGCGGTAGGTTTCAACATCCTGCGGTTCCCTGCACTGGGCAACAAACTCACCCTTAACATGAAATACGGGGAAGGAAACATCGGTACCTTCTGAGGTTACGATTCTGCAATCCGATTTGTTTACAAAAAGCTCAGCGGAATTAAGAAAAGCATCCTCGCGGGTGTCGGATGCAAAAAGTGCCGCCGACATGAGCTGAACAGCCTCCTCAAGCGAAGGATTGTCCTTCTTTACCGTCTCCTTTACGGGAGCCGGGAACTCAAATGCGGGGTTGCACACAAAACCTGCTGCTGCGTATGCATCCTTAAACTTCCTGACAAGTTCGTCATCTGTGGTACCCGGGAAAACACGGATATCCGTGAAGCCCTTCATGGCCTTTCCGTCTTTTTCGAAGCGGTTGAAAACGGTAACATCAAAGATGTGACTGTTGTTGCTTCTGCGCATGTCAAGACGTTTCTTAACAAAGAACAGCTCCGCTGTCTCTCTCTTTGTCTCAACAATACGGTATTCATTTATTCCTGCAGTCTTAAATGCTGCGATTATTTTATTTATCATAATGCCTCCATTAATGTGAACCGTGTATTTTCAGCATATTCGCAAATCAGCCCAGACGAATCTTCGCCTTGATGTAAGGGCCGCCGTCCGAAACCTTTACCCATTCCTTATAGCCTTTGCCGCAATATCCGCTGCCGCCGGCTTCTATTTCATTGGAAATCATGGAAATGGATTTGAGAAGGTCAGGAACATAGCCTGTCATAACAAGGTGGGAATAAGCCTTGCCGGTAAGCTTACCGTCTTTGATTTCCTTTGCAAGGCCTACCATCAGCTGGATTCCCCAGTTTTTCGGATCTTCCATGCCTGATTCGGCATCGCACAGAAGCAGACCGTCCTTAACGGATGCAATCATCTCCTCAACAGTGCTGTCGCCGGCCTCAAAGATGGTGTTTGTCATACGTGTGTAAGCCTTTCTTGATAAATCCTGGCGGCGACTGTTGCCGGTAGGCTCAAAGTTCAGCGTAAGTGCTGAATGCGCATCGCAGATTCCCTGCTTCAGAATACCTTTTTCAATTACGATTGTGTCATGCGCGGGAACGCCGTCATCGTCAAAGAAATATGTTGCAACCTGAGGAATTGTGCAGGCTCCGTCATGCATGGTGATGAGCTCGGATGCAACTTGTTTGCCGACATACTGCTGTGCAAGCGCTCTGTCCTTAACAAACATATCCATCTCAACGCCGTGTCCGAATGCTTCATGAACAATCATGCCCGTAACATCAGGCTCACAGATGCACTCGTATTCGCCCGGTACAATTTCTTCAGCCTCAAGGCGCATTTTTGCGGACTCATATGCAGCGGGAAGCTTTGCCTCAAGTTCACGTGTGATTTCCATGCCTCCAAGCATGGAAACAGGCTTGTAGCCTTCCTCAATAACATCCCCTTCACCAAGCATAACCACAACAGCACCGCAAACCCACATAATGCTTTGCGTCATGTCGCGGTTCTTTGAAAGAAAAAGCTTTGTGTAGCGCTGGAAGTTGCAGTTTGTGTAAACATCAACGATGCGCTCATCAAGCTTCTTGCCCTTTTCATGAATACCCGAAAGCATTTCGATGATTTTTTCATCGCCCATTTCTTCGGGGCTAAGCTCATATTCGGTAGCTTTTTCAAAGCAGATGGGTGTATCCTCCGGGGTTTTGAGATTTGATTTCCGAACACATTCCGGAAGGAAGCCGTTCATTGGAACAAGCTTATTTGCAATGTTTGCTGCAATTTCAGATATTGTATCCTTTGAAATCTCATTAAAGGAATATTCGGCATATTCACCGTCCGAATAAACCTTTGCAACAAATCCGCGTTCGCAGAGAACGTTGTCCTCACGGATGTTTGTTCCCGTTTTTGAAACGCTGTAGCTTTTTCCGATGGAATCTGTAGCAAGGATTGATGCATATTCGTATTTTGCAAGAAGAAGCGCCAAAAGTTCTTTCAAAAGGGGCTTTTTCTCAGTAATAAATTGACTTTTTTCGACCTTCATATTACTCTCCAATCATATAAACTGTGTGGCATACATAATGTTTTTCCGAACACCTTTGTCCGTAATTTCACACGTAAGTCATAATATCAGAGAATACTGGGTTTTTCAAGTGGAAAAACGTCCGGGTTACTGACAATAAATTTTGTAATACGTTCCCATTTTATGGGCACAGTCTGCCCCGTCTCGTACTTGAAAAAAACTGAAATTGTGGTAAAATGTTATTATCTGTGTGGAAAAATAACCGTATAGATTTTTTTACCGCAAATACGGATAAATACTGAAAAGATAAATAAAACAAATAGAACAGATCAGGTAGAAACATGAACAATTTTTCACTTAATAATGCAGTATCTTCAGATTTGCTGATAAAAGCCGGCAGAAAAAGCCATCCGGAAAACACCGTAATAGAGGTTTCAGGTGCAAAGTTCGGGGATGGCTCATTTCCCATAATTGCAGGCCCCTGCTCAATTGAAAGCGAGGCTCAGATTATTGAGACAGCGCGCAAAGTCAAGGCAGCCGGTGCTTCGCTCCTTCGCGGCGGCGCTTTCAAGCCGCGTACTTCTCCTTATGATTTTCAGGGGCTTCATGCAGACGGAATCAGGTTCCTGCTTGAAGCAAAAAAAGAATGCAATATCCCTGTCGTATCCGAAATCATGAGTATTTCCCACCTCGATCTTTACGAAAATATAGACATAATTCAGGTTGGCGCCCGTAACATGCAGAATTATGATTTGCTGCGTGAGCTTGGCAAAACAGGAAAGACAATCCTTCTGAAACGCGGTATTTCCGCTACCATAGAGGAATTTTTAATGAGCGCCGAATACATCCTTTCAGAGGGCAACAGCCGTGTGATCCTCTGTGAACGCGGAATACGCACATATGAACCCACAACGCGTAACACGCTTGATATTTCAGCCGTTCCCATGCTTCATGAGCTTACGCATCTTCCCGTAATTGTTGACCCGTCACACAGTTCCGGTCACGCAAAGCTTGTAAAACCGCTCGCTCTGGCCGCTGCCGCAGTCGGTGCGGACGGACTGATGGTTGAGGTTCATCCGAATCCTTCACATGCCCTTTCCGACGGCGAACAGGCCGTCACGCCTGACGAATTCGCAGATATTGCCGCTGCCGCTGCAAAAGTCCGGAGCGTTCTCTGATTTTCGCAGGAAATCCATCAAAATAACACCGTATCCGTTTTCGGATCAGTCGGAGGAAAAATGCAGACAATTCGCATTAATGCTTCAAAATCATATGAAATTCACATTGGTTCCGGTCTTCTTTCACGCGCAGGTGAAATTTGCACCTGGAGCGGTTTTTCGCGCCGTGCCTTTGTCGTAACAGATGAAAAAGTCTGTGCACTTCATTTTCAGGAGCTTGAAACTGCCCTGAAGGCTTACGGCTTTGAGACTCACGTGTATACCTTTGCATCGGGCGAAGCCTCAAAAACCCCCGAAACAGTTCTGGAAATCATTAACGCAATGTCTGATGAAAACTTTACCCGCGATGATTTTCTGATTGCGCTCGGCGGCGGTGTGACGTGCGATATTGCAGGCCTTGCAGCCGCTCTTTACTGCCGCGGAATCAAGTGCATTTCAATTCCCACCACTCTTCTTGCAATGGTTGACGCATCCGTAGGAGGAAAAACCGGCGTAAATATTGGTCATTACAAGAACAGATGCGGTGTATTCAGCCAGCCTGCACGGGTTATCTGTGATCCTGAGCTTTTGTCAACTCTTCCTGAAGAACAGTTTGCGGAAGGTATGGCTGAAATCATTAAATACGGTATGATCAAGAATCTGTCACTTCTTGAAACGCTCGAACGTTCGCTTCCTCTCTACAAGCTCAATCCGGCTGTAGCGCGCACCGTTCGCGGTTTTTCGCCCATTGTGGAATCACTTTACAGAACATATCACACGCAGCTTCCTGATATCATAGGCCGTTGCATTGAAACAAAAGCTGTTTATGTTGAAAACGATGAATTCGATAACGGTGAACGCCATCTTCTGAATTTCGGTCACACAATAGGTCACGCAATAGAAGCCGCAAGCAGCTATGTCATTCCCCACGGTTTTGCAGTTGCGATGGGAATGGCTGCTATTACAAGGCATGCGGAAGCGTTGCGCATCTGCCCGAAGGGTACCTCCAAACGTCTTGAAACCCTGCTCTGCGCTTGTGGTTTACCGGTTGACTGCTCCTACTCCGCGGAAGAACTTTATCCCTTAATGCTCACGGACAAAAAGCGCAACACATCAGGAACGACCATTATCCTGCCGATTGCTTACGGTCTCTGCGAGGCACGTATTGTAGGCGACAACGAACTTAAAGATTTTCTTGCGCAGCTTTAATTCCGTTTTTTTGTGACTTTTCACCTTGATTTTCCTTTATTACAATTCATGAACAGATAAGCATTGGGAAACGACATGGACTATATTTTTAGAACAAGTGAATTGATTGGCCCCGTTACTCCTCCGCCCTCGAAGTCTCTGACCCACAGGGCGCTTATTTGTAATGCTCTTTCGGGCAATACCTGCAAACTTGAAAATCCTTCAAAATGCGATGATTGCCTGCTTACCGAATCGGTAATCAACGCAATTATAAATACCGGCTCTTCGGAGGAAATTACCCTCGACTGCGGTTCCTCCGCATCAACGTTGCGCTTCCTGCTTCCCGTCGCAGCCGCCTTCGGCCTGAACGCCACATTTACGGGTACGGAAGGCCTTGGCGCACGTCCGCTCGCCCCGTTAATCTCTGTTCTCAGAACACACGGAGTTTCTGTATCCTCTGAGTCTCTGCCTGTTTCAATCAGCGGCAGGCTGACACCCGGGTACTACAGTCTTCCCGCGGATATCAGCTCCCAATACCTTTCGGGCCTTCTGTTCGCTTTGCCCCTCTTAAACGGCGACAGCGCAATTTCTCTTACGGGAACAAGGGTTTCTGCGGCTTACACAGCCATGACACTTGACCTGCTTTCACGTTTTGGTATTGCGATAAATGTTGAACATGACGGCTTTACCGTTCCGGGTGGCCAGCATTACCGTGCCATCTTCAAGGCCTTCAATGCGCCCGGAAGTTCTCTGCTTTCCACGGGCTTTTGCCCGACATTTCACATTGAGGCAGACTGGTCTGCAGCCGCTTTCTGGCTGACAGCAGCGGCAATAGGCGGTTTTCCCGTAACCTGTGAAGGTCTTGCCCTCAATTCCCTCCAGGGCGACAGGGAGGTTCTCAACATTTTCTCGAATTTCGGCTGCTTTATTTCCGCAGAAACCGACGCAGTCAGTCTCATTCCCGGTTACCTTACGGGAAGCTTTGCAGATGTTACAAACATTCCCGACCTTTTACCGCCGCTTGCGATTCTTGCTGCATTTTCACGCGGCAGAACCGATTTTACCGGTACGGCACGCCTGCGTTACAAAGAAACAGACAGACCGCTTGCGCTCCAGCGCCTTCTTTCGGCAATCGGCGTAAGTTCAGATATTACGGCAGACGGATTCACCGTTTACGGAGGCTGTTCGCTTGTTCCGTCAGACACACCCGTTCATGTTGATTCCTGTGGCGATCACCGCATCGCCATGGCCGCCGCAATCGCAGCAACAGTCCTGCCGCGGCCGCTCATTCTCCATAACGCCGAATGCGTTTCAAAATCATACCCCGAGTTCTATGAAACCTACAAAATGCTTGGCGGCAAAATGGATTATGTAAGATAAAATTGTGGCTGATGGAACCTTGTCAAAACGGATTTACAGGTTTTATTAATTTTCATATTTACGGAGGTAATTATGTCATCTGTTTTTGGAAACAAGCTTAAAATCTCTGTTTTCGGCCAGTCCCATTCACCTGAAATCGGTGTTGTGATTGATGGCTTTCCCGCAGGTTTTGCGATTGATTTCGATATGCTGAAGCAATTTATGGCTGCCCGCGCACCCGGAAATAACAGTTGCGCAACCTCGCGCAAGGAAGCCGATGAAGTCCGTTTCATATCAGGCTTAGTTAACGGTATCACCTGTGGCGCACCCATTTGCGCAGTCATCAGTAACAAGGATGCGCATTCCGAAGATTATCCCGAAAAGCTTGACATTCCCCGTCCCTCCCATGCAGATTACACAAACCACGTGAAATATAACGGTTTTGAGGACCTTCGGGGCGGCGGCCACAGTTCGGGCCGTATGACTGCACCGCTCTGCATTGCAGGTGCGCTCTGTCTGCAGCTGCTCGAAAAAGCCGGAATAAAGTTTATGGCTCATATCTCCTCCATCCGTGATGTAAATGACGACAACGCCGCATTTTCCGCTCTTACCATGTCAAAGGACCTTCCGGATTCTGTTTTTTCGTCCGGAAACCTTTCTCTGAACGGTGTTTTTCCCACCGTTGACACGTCTGTTTCCGACCGTATGAAAGCAATTATTCTTGACGCAAAAGAACAGGGAGATTCTGTTGGCGGAACGGTTGAGGTTGCCTTCACCGGTCTTCCCGAAGGGCTTGGCGCACCAATGTTTGATGGTCTCGAAAGTCGCATTAGTTCCGCTGTTTTCGCTGTTCCCGCCGTGAAAGGAATTGAGTTTGGTAACGGCTTCGAAGCGGCAAAGCTCTATGGTTCTGAAAATAACGATGCTTTCTGCTTCGACGCATTGGGCAATGTTGTTACAAAAACAAATAATCACGGTGGTATTCTTGGGGGAATATCATCCGGAATGCCGCTTATTTTCAGAGTCGCCGTCAAGCCGACTCCTTCAATCGCAAAACCTGAGGAGAGCATTTCCCTTGAACGCAAATGCAGTACAGTGCTTGAAATCAAAGGTCGTCACGACCCTTGTATCGTGCCGCGCGCAATACCCGGAATTGTTGCGTCTGCAGCTGTTGCGCTTGCAGATGAAATGCTGTATGAAGGTTTTATTGTTTGTCAGAATTAATAACCTGTTTTGCATAGATGTCTTGGGGTGACATAACCGCAAAAGCAATGTTTTTTTGAAGGAAGGTATTTTTGTGGAATTAAAGGATTATCGTAAGCAGATAGATAAAATAGACAGTGAACTTGTCAGTCTCTTGAAAAAGAGAATGGAAGTCAGTGGCGAAATTGCAAAATACAAGTTTGAAAACGGTTTACCGATTTATGATCCGGTGCGTGAGGCATCACTTATGGACACGCTTTGCGCAAACGCCGGAAACGAGATTGACCTTGTAAACGCTGTATATTCTGAAATTCTTTGCGCAAGTAAAAAACGTCAGGGTCAGTTGCGCTATGGTAATAAAGCTTTTGGTCTTCTTGGTGAACAGCTTTCTCACAGCAATTCTCCGGAACTACACGCATGCTTTGCAGATTATCCGTACAGGCTTTTTCCGACAAAGCCTGAAAATCTTGCTGATTTCTTAACTCCCGGTGAAAACGGATACGGTTTCTTAGGTCTCAATGTAACCATTCCCTACAAGGAAACCGTTCTACCCTATCTTTCAAAGCTGACCCCGCTCGCAAAACGGATTGGCAGCGTCAATACCATCACTGTTGAAAATGGTGAACTTCAAGGCGATAACACTGATTACTACGGTTTTATTTTTACACTGAAGTACCATGCCCCTTCCGTTTCCGGCAAAAAAGCACTTGTTCTTGGGAGCGGCGGTGCCTCAAAGGCAGTTGTTGCAGCCCTTGAAGATTCCGGCGCCAAAGTAACCGTAATCTCACGTTCGGGTGAGAACAATTATGACAATCTTTCGCTTCATGCCGATGCAGAAATACTTGTAAACACAACGCCTGTCGGCATGTATCCGAATTGCGGTGAAGCCCCGCTCTCCCTTTCGGTTTTCCCTAAACTTAAGTTTGTTGCGGATATAATTGCAAGGCCGTTGCGCACTTCTCTTCTGCTTGAAGCAAAGCAGCTTGGAATTCCTTATGTAAACGGTCTTCCTATGCTTGTTGCGCAGGCCGCAAAGGCTGCAGAACGTTTCGCGGGCATTACGGTTCCCGACAGTCAGATCAAGCAGGTTTACGAACGTTTTATGATTGACCGTGAAAACATTGTTCTGATCGGAATGCCCGGATGCGGAAAAACAACACTCGGGCGTCATATAGCTCAGCTTCTTTGTCGCGAGTTCATTGATACTGATGAGCTTATTGCAGAAGCATGCGGCAAAACGCCTTCCTGGATTATCAAAATGGAAGGTGAAGAATCCTTCAGAAAGCTTGAAACTGAGATATTAAAGACAATTGCTGACAGGCACGGCTGTGTAATAGCCTGCGGAGGCGGCGTTGTAACACGCGAAGAAAATTACCGTCTGATTGCGCAAAACAGTTGCGTTTTCTTCCTGCAATGCGACTTAAAGCGTCTCTCAACCTATGACAGACCACTTTCTGCCGGTCCCGGCGCAATTACAAAACTTTACGAGGAAAGGCTTCCCCTCTACAAACGTTTTTCCGATTACGAGATACTCGGATGAACTTATGCTCATCAAAACCCTTAACGGGATGAACTTATGCTCATCAAAAAACTCTTTACTTTAAAAATGTAAAGTGGTAAAATTGTAAAGTAAGTTAGTAAGAAATGGGGGACTATTTTCATGAAGAGTCTTGCTTCACCTTCAGTTGATTTTATCTTTGATGCCATCCTTAGTCTTAAGGATCGCGAAGAATGCTATTCATTCTTTGAAGATATCTGTACTGTAAATGAACTGTTATCGCTCGCGCAGCGCTTCGAAGTAGCAGCAATGCTCCGCCAGAAGAAGACATATCTCGAAATTGCAGAAAAAACCGGAGCTTCCACAGCTACCATCAGCCGTGTAAACCGCTCCTTAATCTATGGTGAAGGTGGTTACGACATTGTATTCAGCCGTATTCCTTCTCTTCCTACGGATTATTCAACCGAGCAGATTAATACATCTGCAAACGAAAATAAGTAAAAAAAGGGGCTGTAAATAAACAGCCACTAAAAATCTCGTAACCGAGGCATAAGTCTTGGTTACGAGTTTTTTTGTTGTTATCATAGCACTTCTGTTTGTTTTATATTATTTTGCAGCTGATACTTATGTTTTTAGCGTACTTAAACTTAGCCC
>JAZQNE010000098.1:0-73343 GCA_045627185.1 Lachnospiraceae bacterium | reverse complement strand
CTTAAGATTATTACCTTTGGTCCCCGTCCTCAGGACTTCTTCGCTTGCAACGCTCCTATCAAGGGCCTTTATGAGCTCGGTGTTGAAATTGAAGAGAACTCAGAACTTGACCTGTTCGTAAGCTTCAAGGCTCATGCAAATGATCCCCGTATCCCCGACGTTTGCGAGGATATGAAGAAAGAAATGGGCGAAGGCTGCTACTATCCCGAACTCAATGCACGTATGGCACAGTTCGAACTCACACTGCTTGACTGGGCTGAGGCTCACAAGGGCGCTCGCAAGTATGTTTGCTTCGCAAACCAGTGCTGGCCTGCATTCCCTGAGACATTCGGTTTCGAGCCCTGCTACGTAAACAGCCGTCTTGCTTCCCGTGGTATCCCGGTAGCATGCGAAGTTGATATTTACGGTGCATTAAGCGAATATGTAGGTTCATGCGTATCTGCAGACGCAGTTACACTTCTTGATATCAACAATTCCGTTCCTCAGTACATTTACGATGAAGACATCAAGGGCAAGTACAACTACTCACTTACCGACACATTCATGGGCTTCCACTGCGGAAATACTCCTGAATGCAAGATGTGCAACAACCGTGCCGTTAAGTACCAGCTTATCCAGCACAGACTTCTTGAGCCCGCAGGTTCAGAGCCTGACTTCACACGCGGAACTCTTGAAGGCGACATCGCAGCAAGCGATATCACATTCTACCGTCTGCAGTGCGACAGCGAAGGCAACCTTCGTTCTTACATTGCTGAGGGCGAAATTCTTGACGTTCCCACACGTTCATTCGGTGGCATCGGCGTTTTCGCAATCCCTGAGATGGGTCGCTTCTATCGCCATGTACTTGTTGAGAAGAGATATCCTCATCACGGTGCAGTTGCATTCGGTCACTATGGCAAGTCACTCTATGAAGTATTCAAGTTTATGGGCGTAAAGGTTGAGAACATCAACTACAACCAGCCTAAGGGCGTTCTGTATCCTACAGAAAATCCTTTCAAGTAAAGAAATTGAAAAAGATTTAAGAAAATGAGCTGTAAAGAACAGCCTTAACAAAAAGCGCTTCGGTCACGAGCAATGACCGAAGCGCTTTTTTGCTGCCCTGTGAGTCACAGGTTATACAGTTCCGTATATTTTTCTCTGAAATATCTGCAGAGCGGCTCAGCGCTCACGGGTTTTCCGCAGACATTCTCAATAACTTCCTTCGGAAGTCTCATATTGCCGTATTGGTGAATTTTTTCATTCAGCCACTTGGTTATTTCAAGAATTCTGCCCTCGCGAAGAATTGTGTTAACATCGCCAAGCTCCTCGGTAATCTTATCAAGATACATACCGTCGTAAATGCTTCCGAGCAGATATGAAGGGAAATAGCCAAATGAGCCGTCGCTCCAGTGCATATCCTGAAGAATACCGGTAGCATCGCAGTCCGGATCAATATCAAGATATTCGCGCATTTTGGCATTCCAGAGGGCGGGAAGTTCGGAAACATCCACACCGTCACGGAAAATGGCCTTTTCCATTTCATAGCGGAGAATAATATGCAGGCAATATGTAACCTCATCAGCCTCAATACGAATCAGACTGTTGCGAACGTGGTTGATTTCATGGTAATACTCATCAAGCGAAATGCTCTTAAACTCAGGCTGGAGTTCCTGAATTCTTGAATAAATCGGAACCCAGAAATTCTTGTTTCTGCCAAGAATATTCTCATAGAAGCGTGACTGGCTTTCATGGATGCCCATATTACCGCACTCTGCCGCAGGTGTATTTTCAAACTCCGGATTTACGTTCTGGTCGAAAATAGCATGTCCGCCCTCATGAATTGCGGAAAACATGGGATCAATGGCATTGTCCTCATTAAAATGGTTTGTCACACGTACATCCTTCATTGAGAAACCCATGGTAAACGGATGCTCGGTTTCGCCAACCGTACCGTTTTCCCAGTTGAAACCAATGTAAGAAAGCAGTTCCTTCTGAACCCTTCGCTCGCAGTCAGTGTCATACTTAACACGGAATTTCGAGTCATCAGGCTGCTTTGCGGCAAGGATTTTCTTAACAAGCGGAACAAGTTCTGCCTTCAGTTCTTCAAACAAGCGGTCAATTGTAGCAGAATCCATTCCTTCTTCATGGTCTGAAAGCATCTCCTCATACGGGTCTTTGCCCGGACGGATATACTGATAATACCTTACCGTGTAATCAATCATCTTTTTAAGATGAGGTGCAAACATTGAAAAGTCAGAATTCTGTTTTGCCTTTTCCCAGGCCTTCTCCGATTCCTTCGTCACGCGGACCATCTCCGAATAAAAATCAACGGGGACTCTGGAACTCTCAACAAAATCCTTCTTCATGCGCTTTACGCTGAACTTTTCATAAGGTTCGAGCGTCTCAAAAATTTCCGGAACAAGCAATTCATCAATCAGGTTCTCAAGCTCTTTGGAAGTGCCCATCTTAAAGCTTTCTGTCGAGAAAAAAGTCGATGCGTCCGAATTAAGCGGAAATCCGCCATCCGGCATGGTTGTTGCCATATCCCAGTACATAAGTGATGCAGCATAATTGTACAGATTCTTTTTATCAAGGTATTCTTTTAGTTTTTTAAAATTCTCAGTCATCTTAAAAACCTCCCACAAAAAATGCCGGCAAGCTCAATTCGGCCTGCCGACATTTATTAAACCATTATTTCACCTGATTTGTCAATTCAATTTCAACTGTTGCAGTCAGCGCTCTGTTGTTTCTTGCAAGCTTAACGGAAACCAGGTCACCGGCCTTATAACCGTTAAGGCAGTCATTCAGGGTTTCTACCGTATCAAGTACCTTGGAACCCATGGCAGTAATGATATCACCCTTCTTGATTCCGCCCTTTTCAGCAGGCGAGCCGGCCTTTACCTCAGTTACATAAAGGCCTGACTTAAGGCCCATTCCGGAAAGAACCGATTCCGGAGCTTCCTTTGCAATAACGCCAAGGTAGTTGCGGTCTTTGCAGTTAGCAAGGTCTTCAATGATGGACTGCATATTGGAAACAGATACCATGGACATGAGGTTGCTTTCATTCTTTTCGCGGAACTTGTGAGTAATAATACCAACTATTTTTCCGTCAAAGTCAACAAATACGCCGTCTCCGTTCTCACGGTAGGTCAGGTCGGTATTCATAATTTCAAGACGATTATCGGTTACATAAGCGTAATCGCCGGTAGTTGTAACCATACCAAGTTCAAATGAACCCAGATAGCCGTTCGGATTACCAATAGCAAGAAGCGGTGTGCCCGGAACAGGTTTTTCATCTCCCGCAAAGGATGCATAAGCAATTGCAGCCTTCGAGGCATCCGTAAGCTTGTTCATGGATACTGTAAGGACAGCCAGATTGTATTCATCGTTTGATGCTTTAATGCCGACACGTTTAACGGTTTCGCCTCCGATTACGGCATCAATACGGTCTGCCTTGTCAATCGATTCAGCACTTACAAGCAGAAGAAGCTCTTCTCCGTTATCTCCCAGAATGATTCCGCTTATTGATACCGATGTTTCAAGCGGTTCCCCAAACCAGTCATTCTCAACTGTTACAAGCCTTACCTCTGTCATGAACTTCGAGGCTGCCTTTGCTACCTCACGGAGTCCTTTGTAAACCTCCAGAAGTGCCTCTAACGCCTCATTCTTTTCATTCGGGTCATCAGGTTCCCCTGTAGGAACCGGCGTAAGAGTAGGTGTAGGTGTAAGTGTAGGTGCAATGCCGTCCGTAGGACTTGGTGCTCCCGTAAATGACGGTGCCGGCGTACTCGGCTTTGTAGGAACCGGCGTATCGGTCGCAATACGGTACGGCTGATGTGTAGGCGTAGGCGCAAGCCCGAGAATCCGGGCCACAACACCTTCCGATGCATCAAACGTAAACCGTGCCAGAAAACCGAAAAGAACCGCAAGAACAAGAGTGCCTGCAGTAATCAGCAGCACTTTTTTCACACGGCTCTTCTTTTTTGAAGTTATTTTTTCACGAACAAACTGATAATCGTTATTTTCAGTGTTTCTATTATTGTCCATAATGAATCAATCCCCTATTAACCCACAGTTGCTAAGTTAGTCTAACATAAAGTTATGAACAGACTATTAAGTGATTGTTAACATCACAAATTTTCTGCAAGAGGCATGGAAAACAGGAATTCCGTACCCTCGCCCTCAGTACTGATAACCGATATATTTTCTTTATGGGCATCAATGATATCCTTAACAATCGCAAGGCCAAGGCCTGTGCCCTTTTTATCCTTACCACGCGACAGATCGCTCTTGTAGAAGCGTTCCCAGATTTTCTTCTGGGCATCCTTCGGAATACCTATGCCAAAGTCCTTAACGCTGATAAGAGCCTTGCTGCCCTTTGTATTAACGGAAATAACTATCGATGAGTCCTGATTGCTGAACTTAATCGCATTATCGATCAGGTTGTAGAGAACCTGCTGAATACGGCTGAAATCCGCATTAATAAAGACTTCCCGGTCACAGAACTCAAGGTCGAAGGAAATGCGCTTCTTAGTGCAGGTACCTTCAAACGTCGCAATCGTTTTCCTGATCATGCCGATAATATCAAAATCCGTCAGCTCCAGTTCAACATCATTATCCATACGGCTCAGCGACAGAAGATCCTCTGTAAGCTTTGTCAGGCGCTCGGTTTCGAACAGGATTATTTCAAGATAGCGGTTTGCCGCTTCATACGGAATCGTACCGTCCTTAATTGCTTCAATGTAGCCTTTGATGGACGTAAGCGGTGAGCGGAAATCATGCGAAACATTGCCGACAAATTTCTTCTGATATTCTTCAAGACGTTCAACCTCACCCGCAGTAACACGCATGGCCTCTGAAATATCACGATATTCGTCAAAAAGGGTGTGACGGGTTGTATAGGTGTAATTTTTGCGTGCATACTCAATCGCAATATGCTTGATAACCGCAACAGGCCATACAGCTATGAAATAAATCAGCACAAAAACAAGAAGAAGAATTGCAGAGAACAACAGAATAAAGACGTTGATTGTATCAACGTAGAAAACCGTATCCTGATAAACACTGTCCATGGTGGCTGCAAGGCATGCGTAGCCACGCACCTCATAATCCCTGTAAATCGGCTCACTGACAATCAGGAGCGGTTCTGCGGACAGCGATGCAACAATGATATTTTCATGAAATTCGGAAGTGAAGTCAGGGAGCGTTTTGGAAATATCAAACGGCTCCGTGCTTCTTGTATCTACAACTACCAGTCCCGATGTATTAATCAGGAAAACGCGCATGTTCAGGAAACGGTCAACGCTCTGAAGTGCCCTTTTGATTTCGGCAATCGATGCTGTTCCGTATTCCGAGGCAATCTGCGCAGCCTCATTTGACATTGTTTTTTTACGGTTCTCTATCAGCGACCGCTGAACTTTTTTCTGTCCGACTGCATTCAGCAGAAAGAACATGCAGATAACGGTCGCAAGATAGACAATAACCAGTTTTAGTGTGATTTTTCGCCCCATAAGTACCTACCCGTACTATTTTCTAACCTCAAACTTGTATCCGATTCCCCAAACGGTATAAAGACTCCAGTTTGCCCTGTCCTTAATCTTCTCGCGAAGACGCTTGATGTGGACATCGACTGTTCTTGTATCGCCTACATACTCATAGCCCCAGACATGATCAAGAAGCTGTTCACGGGTAAATACGCGGTTCGGATGCTTTGCAAGATAGTAAAGCAGTTCGAGTTCCTTAGGCGGCATTTCGATATTGCTTCCGCAGTAAATTACAGTGTAATTTGACAGGTCAATGCTAAGATCCTCATATGAAACATACTCGCGGTCATCGGCTTCGGTCTGCTCCGTCTCAGCTGCGGCAGGTGCCACCTGAGGCGCCTTACGTCTGAGCACGGCCTTTGCACGTGCCACAAGCTCCTTTGAGTCAAAGGGCTTGATCATGTAATCATCGGCACCAAGCTCAAGGCCAAGAACCTTGTCAAAAACCTCACCCTTGGCTGAAAGCATGATAATAGGAACCTGTGAAGTCTTGCGGATTTCCCTGCAAACCTCATAGCCGTCAATTCCGGGAAGCATGATATCAAGTAAAATCAGGTCCGGATTGAATTCGTTAAACTTGGCAAGTGCATCTTCACCGTCTTCGGCAATCTGCGTGTCATAACATTCCTTCGCAAGATAAAGCGAAATAAGCTCAGCGATGTTACTGTCATCATCAACAATAAGGATTTTTTGCCTGTCTGCCATAATCTACCCCCATTAATTCTTAAATTCAACAATTGTCACGCCACGGTCGCCTTCACCGAATTCACCGAGACGATAGCTCTTTACATACTTTGTTTTACGCAAGTGATTGTGCACGGCATCGCGGAGTGCTCCGGTACCTCTGCCGTGAATAATGTTAACCTTCTCAAGATGCCCAAGATAAGCGTCATCCAGATATTTATCAAGTTCGGGAAGTGCTTCATCCACACGCTTTCCGATAAGGTTCAGTTCAGTGCTTACTGTTAAAGCCTTTGTATAGCCTATGTTACTGCCGATTACCTTTTTCTTTTCTTCAGGAACATGGTCGGGCTCAGCAAGTTCAAGGTCCTTAACATTTATGGTTGAACGCATGGCACCCATTGCAACAGTAACATCACCCTTTGCATTCGGGCTTGAAACAATTTTGCCCTTCAGGTTAAGGCTTAAAACAAGGACCGTATCTCCTTCGCGGAGTTCTCTTGTCTTTCCTTCCGGAGCAGTTTTTTCCTTGCGTTTTACGCTGCGTGCATCATCATTTTCTCCGATTTTTTCACGGAGAGCGCTGCGTTCCTGCTCCATTTCCCTAAGGCCGCTGCCTGTTCCGAGTTTATTAATCCTGCGGATTGATTCATCCGCATATTCCTTGGCTTCCTTAAGAATTTCAGCCGCTTTTTCACGCGCCTCGGCAAGCATTTTTTCACGCGAAGCATCAAGTTTTTCCTGCTTCTGTGACAGCTTATTCCGTAAATCGTCTGCTTCCTTACGGAGTGCAATGATTTCTTCCTTCTCACGCTCAATACGGATTCTGTCGTTCTCAAGATTGCTGATAACATCCTCAAAGCTCTGGTCCTGCTCGCCAATCAGCTTCTGCGCTTCAGAAATAATTTCCTTAGGCAGCCCGAGTTTTCCCGATATGGCAAACGCATTACTCTTGCCCGGAATACCTATAAGCAGGCGATATGTAGGCTTTAAGCTTTCAACATCAAACTCACAGCAGGCATTTGATACGCCCTCTGTCGAAAGGGCATAAACCTTAAGCTCACTGTAGTGTGTTGTAGCAACCGTCCTGATGGTGCGCTTGTGAAGATTTTCAAGTATAGCCATTGCAAGAGCCGCACCCTCAACAGGGTCCGTGCCTGCGCCAAGCTCATCAAACAGCACAAGCGATTCGTAATCGGCTTCCTTCAGAATGGAAACAGTATTCGTCATATGGGATGAGAATGTGGAAAGACTTTGTTCGATGCTCTGCTCATCGCCTATATCAGCAAAAACCTCACGGAAAATACCAAGCTCCGAGCCTTCCGAAGCCGGAATATGAAGCCCTGCCTGGCCCATAAGCGTGAACAGACCGATTGTCTTAAGTGACACCGTCTTTCCGCCCGTATTCGGTCCGGTAATAACAAGCAGGTCAAAATCACGACCGATCCAAATATCTGTAGGCACTACCTTCTTCGCATCAATCAGCGGATGGCGTCCTTTTTTGATATTTATATATCTTCTGTCATTGAAAACAGGCTTTGTTGCGCGCAACTGCTTAGCAAGCTTTGCCCTTGCAAAAGCATAATCAAGCTCAGCAAGAAGATTCATGTTTTCGCCGATTTCTTTATAGTGGCAGGCCGCTCTCTCGCTAAGGTCCTGAAGGATTTTCTCAATTTCGTCACGTTCCTTCAGTTCAAGCTCACGCAGCTCATTATTAAGCTTAACAACCGCGATGGGCTCTATAAACAGGGTTGATCCGCTTGATGACTGATCATGTACCATTCCGGGGAATTTGCTCTTATATTCGGACTTTACGGGAATACAGTATCTTCCGTCGCGAACGGTAATAAGCGCATCCTGCATCATTGTACGGGCATCGTTCGAAGTCATCATGGAATTAAGCTGCTCGCGGATTTTGTCATTTGCAAGCTTCATCGAACGGCGCACACTCTTTAATCCGGGACTTGCGTCATCTGCAATCTCATCCTCACCAAGAATGCATCTGTTAATTTCGTCCGAAAGAAGCGTCAGGGGTGCAAGTCCGTCAAAATATTCCGAAAGTGCATCCTTCTGCTCTTCTTTTTCAGGCTCATCCGCAGCATTTCTTTCTTTTGTGCGCCGGCGCTCAAGTTCCTTTTTCCATTCGGGCTGATGGCTCATGTCCTTCTTCTGTTCGGCAGTTCCGTAGCTCTTTATTCTGGCTGTTGCCGTAAGAAGCGAGCTGATATGCATAAGCTCTGCCGTTCCAAGTGTTGAGCCTATTTCAAGCCGCTTTACGCTTGCTGAAACATCTGGAATTCCGGAAAATGAAACGCTTCCCTTTTGCAGTAAACGTGCAAGTGCATCGGCAGTTTCCGTCTGACGTCTCTCAATCAGTTCAAGATCAGTTTCGGGAAGTGTTTCACGGCATTTTTTGATTCCCGCCGCAGACCCGGCATGACTTGCCAGCATATCTATTATTTTATTATATTCAAGTACTCTTAAAACTCTTTCGTTCATAAAAACCTAACTTTCATTTTGTGGGTTGTTCCCGCATTGCAGTACATAAAACCATTAAATCATTGTATTGCATCCGCCCAGTTCAGTCTGTGAAGTTCACCCTGAAGGCGCATGCTTTCAAAATTGTTCTGTCGCAAAGCTTCGTATAACACAACGGCAACCGAGTTTCCCAGATTCAGTGAGCGTATGTCTCCAATCATGGGAATTCTGATGCATTCGTTCGGATGTTTTATCAGGATTTCCTCCGGTATTCCGGCACTTTCCTTGCCAAACATAATGTAGTCATTCTGCTCAAACTTAACTTCACTGTATACGTTACGTCCCTTTGTGGTTGCATAGAAAATTTTCGCATCGGGATTTTTCTCACAGAAATCAGCATAATCATCATAGACACGTAAGTCAAGATGCTGCCAGTAATCAAGTCCTGCTCTTCTTACTGCTTTTTCATCAATATTGAAGCCCAAAGGGCGGATAAGATGAAGTGTCGAACCTGTTGCAACGCAGGTTCTTCCTATATTTCCGGTGTTTTCCGGAATTTCCGGCTCAAGTAATACTATATTCATTCTTCCCCCAAAAAACTTTCCCGGATTATTCCCGGGATTTAATCACTTTCCCGGATTATTCCCGGGCAAAATCGAAAAAAGGATGGCTTTTATTCGCCATCCTTGATTGTTACATTAATTTCAATTGCTTTATCCGTCTCAAAGGAAAGCGGAATGCAGATATTGGTGAGTTTGTCGCTGAAGAACTTCACCGTTCCGGTACACATGGTAGGCGGCGTAATATCTATGGCAATTGATTTTGTCGAGAAAACGGTTGCCGTATTTCCCAGCATCATATTGCACAGTTCACAGATTGCACTCTTTGATATCTCATTAAGTTCCGTCATTTCCATGATTCCGCCACACATTTTTGTAGCGATTTCAAGTGCCACATCAATCGGGAAGCAGTAGATAACCTGACCTGCCATCTCACCCGTGATACCGACCATGATAAGGAACTTATCATCAGTATATTCATTTTCTCTAACGTATGGTTTTCCTACTTTTACATCAATTCCACACAGGTTTTTCAGGACGCTTGCAGATGCAATAAGAAAAGGATTTACGAAATCCGCATTAATCGTTGCTGCCATTCTTTTTTTCCTAACTATTTTATTGCAAAAACGATAAGATACATTTTTGCTTTTGCGCTACGTAAAATTGTATCATATTTTCATATGATTTGGCAACTATTATTTTTCTTTTCTCAAACTTTTTACAAAAGTTTCGAGTCGCGAAAGTGCTTCTTTAAGTTTTTCGAGAGAATATGCGTACGAAATACGTATAAAGCCCTCACCGCATTCACCAAATGCCGTTCCCGGTACAACCGCAAGCTTCTGCTCCTGAAGCAGTCTGGTTGCGAATTCGTCTGAGGTCATTCCGAATTCCCTGACAGACGGGAAAACATAGAATGCGCCAAGCGGTTCAAAGCACTCAAGGCCCATTTCGCGAAGCGTTGATACAACAAACCTGCGGCGTCCGTCATATGAATTTCGCATGCGCTCAACATCGGAATCCCCGTTACGCATGGCTTCAATAGCGGCATACTGGCTTGTTGTGGGCGCACACATAATAGCAAACTGGTGAATCTTTGTCATCTGCTTAATGATGTTTGCGGGTCCGCATGCGTATCCCAGGCGCCAGCCGGTCATTGCATAGGATTTTGAAAAGCCGTTGATGACAATTGTTCTTTCCCGCATACCCGGCAGTGATGCAATCGAAACATGATTTGCACCGTAGGTGAGTTCGGAATAGATTTCATCGGAAACCACGTACAGATCGTGCTTTATAATCACATCAGCTATTGCTTCAAGGTCTTTTTTTGTCATTACCGCACCGGTAGGATTGTTCGGGAACGCAAGCACCAGCACCTTTGTTTTAGGTGTTATTGCAGCCTCAAGTTCAGGCGCCGTAAGGCGGAACTCATTTTCATGCTTTAAGTTGATTGTCACCGGCACACCGTCGGCAAGAATAACACACGGGACATAGGAAACATAACTCGGCTCGGGAATTATGACTTCATCTCCCTCGTCAAGCATTGCACGCATGGCAATGTCAATCGCCCCACTGCCGCCGACGGTAACAACCGTTTCCTTAAGCGGGTCATAAGTCAGGCCGAACCTGCGCTCAAGGTAATTGCAGATTTCAACGCGCAGTTCCTTTAAGCCTGAGTTTGACGTATAAACAGTCTTGCCCTTTTCAAGCGAATAAATGCCTTCTTCACGTATATGCCACGGTGTCTCGAAATCGGGCTCACCTACGCCGAGTGAGATTGCATCCTGCATTTCGCTGACGATATCAAAAAATTTTCTGATTCCGGAAGGCTTAATGGATGTCACCTTCCTGCTAAGCGGGTCTCTCATGGCAGAACAAGCATCCTTTCTTCATGGCTCTCGCTCTCAAGCGGAATACCATGTTCCTTGTATTTCTTTAATACAAAATGAGTTGCGGTACTGAGTACGGATTCCATAGGTGCAAGATGTCCGGAAACAAAGCCTGCCACCTCACGCATTGTCTTGCAGCGAATAACAACCGTAAGATCGAAGCCGCCCGACATAAGGTAAACCGCTTCGACTTCATCATACTTGTAAATACGCTCTGCAATCTTGTCAAAACCAAGTCCGCGCTGAGGAGTTACCTTAACCTCAATAAGAGCAGTAACATTCTCATGCTCAGCCTTGTCCCAGTTAATCAGCGTAGGATATCCGCAGATGATTTTATCAGCTTCCATCTCACAGATGGCAGCCGAAACTTCTTCCTCTGTTGCTCCAACAAGCTTTGCAAGGTCCTTAAGCTCAATCTTTGAGTTCATTTCAATCGCATGTAAAATCTTGTCCTTCATTACTTTTCCCACCTTGTCTCAATTTTATTCCCGTCAATTACCTGTTGAGGTACCTGATTCCTTCCTGAGTTACCGCTGTTCTTGCCTTTGTGTCATTCAGCGCTCCTATAACGGCAGCACGAACACCGGCTTCTTTACAGGATTTAAGAACATTTTCGGTATCCGAAAGAACCAAAAGACAGCCTGCTCCCGCATTTTCTTCATACGGATTCAGACCGGACAATTCCGTTATTTCAATTGTAAACTGGTCGAGCGGAATATCGTCAAAAACAACTTCAAAACCGCTGCCGGCCGCTTCTCCAAGTTCCCAGAGAGCCGCAAGAATGCTCTTGCCGTAAAGGTTAACCGTACAGCTGCTCTCAGGAGCGCCGGGAAAGCCGTCTGCCAGCTTTTTCAGTTCCTCACGCAGTATGTCAGTCCTCTTGAGGAAAAAACGCGGAAAACGGGCTTCTACGGCGTTTCTGTCGCGTTCGAAGGCTTCAAGTGCAGCTCCGGCTCCGGCCGTTCCGACCATTACGATATACTGTTTTGCCATATTGCTCCGAACCATCCTGTTCGTTGACTTTTACAAGTGTTTCGTGTAAAATTATTGGAACAGATAAACCAGTGAAGGAACAATCATAGCAATAACAAGAATAACAACGATGATAATCGTAAATACTCTTTTGCCTTTTTTGCTGTAAATATTCATAAAAAAATCCTTTCTGCCGGAAGGCAAGGTTATTTTGAGGAGAATCCATGAAACCCCTGTTAATGTACGTTATAGTTTTAAGACAATTTCCGTTCGGAATGGTTGGAATCGTCCTTATGTTCTGCTGTATTCTTTCTTTTTGCATAAGACGTTCCAAAAAGATTGAAGTTGAAAAATCGCAGAACTTCTGGGACAGGGAAACTGAGGCAAATGCCTCAAGAAAAGCCGATATTTCAGGGCTTGATTACCTGAAGGTCCCGGTTGACCGTCTTCCTCTTGGTTTATGTCCGTCCTTTGATGAACTGGTAGCCAATGAAAACAAACTGAGAGAGCTTTCCGAACAGAAAATCCTCAGTCTCGGAAACCGCACAAACACTGATGTCAAGCTTGAATACGGCGCCGGAAACTTTGAATTTCTTTCCGAATGCGATGCCTCTTATCAGAACCTCTTAAGATGCCTTTCGAAGGAGGCCGAGCTTCTGCTTTCGCTCACCTTCACAAAGGAAGCTGCCAAGGTACTTGAATACTCGATTTCCATTGGGGACGATATCTCAAAGGATTATATCACACTCGCCAATATTTACAAGTCCGAAAGCGACCATAAATCGCTCACAATACTTGTCGGCAAAGCCGAATGTATTGAATCTCTTACAAAGAAAAAGCTGATTCAGGACCTTGAGGAAATTGAAAAATCCTTCTGACCGGCCCTGCAAAATCCCCTTAAAAAGCATTCCGCGCAGTTAGGTTTTCTTGCGTTGCAAAGGCCCCTGCCATGCGCAATTATCTGCAGGTTATATAAAATCCAGTGATCCTTCGGGAGGACTTTTGAAAGGTCTTTTTCGACCTTTTCAGGGTCCTCTTCTTTTGTCAGTCCAAGTCTCTTTGAAACACGCTTAACATGCGTATCAACAACAATTGACGGCTTATTGTATATGTTTCCGAGAATGACATTTGCCGTTTTTTTGCCAACTCCCGGAAGCTGTGTCAGCTCTTCTATAGTGTCGGGAACCCGTCCTCCGTATTTTTCAAGCAGTTGTTTTGCACACGAAATAAGGTTTTCGGCTTTATGCCTGTAAAAGCCCGTAGCGCGCACGGCTTCTTCCATTTCTTCCTGCGAAGCATCCGCAAAAGCCTGAAGGTCCGGATAATCCCTGAAAAGTTTTTTTGTAACGATATTCACCCGCGCATCCGTGCACTGTGCGCTCAGAATTGTTGCGAACAGCAGCTGCCACGCATTTTCGTATTCAAGATAGCACACAAGGTCTGTCCCGTAGTGTTCATCCAGAAGCGCAAGAATTTCTTCAACGTTCTTTTTCATTATTGCATTCCTCAAATGTACTGGTGAATATTTTTCAGTACAATTGCCGAATACGGCTCAAGCGTCAGCGTCAGCTGGCCTGTTTCGGGATGATGCATCACCGCTTCAAAATTGTAGCCGTCGGCATTTGACGTAAGAATTCTGCAGATAGGCATATCCTCAAGCATTCCTATGCGCCATACGGGAACACGCACTGTACGGGGCTCGGAATTGTTGTTTACGGCAATGACAAAATGGTCCTCATTGTCAAAACGTCCGTAAACCAGAACGCCCTGTTCACCGTTAAGAAGAAGGAGCGAACCCTTCTTCAGCGCATCGTACGAACGATGCATACGAATTACCTCGCGGTGGAACTCGAGCAGGGATTTATCTTCATGATCCCACGGATATGTACGTCTGTTGTCAGGGTCGGTATAGCCGCACACGCCGGCTTCATCGCCGTAATAAATGGTTGGAGCACCGGGCCAGGTAAACTGCATTACAACAGCCTCCCGCATTACCGCAACATTGATTCCCTCCGATGCGGACTCAGGTCCGAGGTCCCTGCTTCTGCCTTTTCTCCTGTTTGTACGTGTCAGGAAGCGGGAATGATCATGGTTTGACAGTTCATTCATGGCGGTAAGCAGTGAACTTCTGTGGAAACGGTTCATGAAATAACCCATTGCGCCGTAGAAGTGTTCATGGTTGCAAAGTCTTGATTCAACATAATCATCGCTGTGCTTTTCCATACCGGTCAGGAACCAGGTGACAGGCTCCATGAAAGCATCGTAATTCATTACGGTATCCCATTCGTCACCCTTAAGCCATTCAGCAGGGTCTCCGTAATGTTCTGCAATAATGATTGCCTCAGGATTTACGGACTTTACTGCCTTACGGAATTTTTTCCAGAAGCTGTGGTTGTATTCGGGACCGGAACCAAGGTCGGCAGCAACATCAAGACGCCATCCGTCAATATTGTAAGGCGCGGACAGCCATTTCTTTGCTATTCCCAGAATGTATTCCTCAAGCTCTGGAGATTCTTCATAATTCAGTTTCGGGAGGGTTTCATAATCCCACCAGCCCCTGTAGGAACCGTTGTCGGGCCAGTTTTCATTCTCAAAATAGAAGAAGTGGCGATACGGGCTGTCAGCACTTTCATAAGCACCATCAGGGTATCCTTCGGCACCCGAATAAATTTTCTCACGGTCAAGCCATTTATTAAAGCTTCCGCAATGATTGAAAACACCGTCCAGAATAACTTTCATCCCACGGCGGTGGATTTCGGCCGTGAGTGTCGCAAACAATGCATTTGATGCCTCAAGGTTTTCTTTCGAGGCAACTCTCGACCTGAAGCGTGTGGCCTTGGAGTTGTCGGTTTCACCTTCTTCAAGAAGTTCACCTTCATCCTTTACGATAACACCGAAATGCGGGTCAACATAGTCATAATCCTGGCTGTCATATTTATGGTTGGATGGGGAAACAAAAATAGGATTCAGGTAAATAACCTCAACACCAAGCTTTTGAAGGTAATCCAGTTTTTTCAGAACACCTGCAAGGTCACCGCCGTAGAATTCGCTCGAACCCATGGGTGCGGGGTATTTATACCAGTTATCGCTCTTAATGACAGGCCCGCCAAGGTAATAGTACTCGCCTGTTTTAACATCGTTATCAACATTGCCGTTGCAGAAGCGGTCAACAAAAATCTGGTACATAACGGCTCCCTTTGCCCAGTCGGGCGTTCTGAAGCCGGGAACAATACGGAACAGATATGTTGCGCAGGTTGCTTCATCTGCAATACCGATTTTACTGTAGAATACAACTTCTTCCTCACGTACAACCTTGAAATAATAACGGAGTTCCTCCGTTCCAAGTTCAAACTTGTACTCATAATAATCGAAAAGCGGGGTACGTTCGGCAAGATTCATCAGAATTTCGCGATTATCAAGAATAACAGAAACAGAATCAACATTATCAAGAGCTGTTCTGAAGCGCAAAGTTACCGTTTCGCCGGGTTCAGGCTCTGCAGGAATGCAGAAACGTTCGGATTCATCGCTGAAAAGAGCATCTCTTACAATACAGTCCGGAAGCTCGAACCAGTATCTCAGATCGGTAACAGATGAGTCAATAACACCGCCAAGACGGTCAATTATTTCATCTGTTTCGGTAAATACGTTATGAAAAATAACTTCACCCTTCTTCATAAAAGCCCCTTAATACATTATTGAATGCGCATAAAAAGGCATTCATACTGTTATTTTATCACATTTAATCCGAAAAGTGAACATAAAACAAAAATAGACAGCCGGGAATGCTGTCTATTTTCGGAGAAGGTATTTTGTTACTTATGGGGTGTAGCAAAAACTATATAATGTATTGGGGTTTACGAGTGTTATTATATCAGAACTTTTGAAAAAGTGTGCACAAACATCATAAAATTTCAAAGTTTTTTTTGGTAATATCGACGGTGTCTTTGTACACCATGCACAGTTTTGTCAAGAGAAACGCCCGTTTTTTTATGTTTCGTTGTGCATTTTAAACAATGCCATTTACGTTCACGCCGGCAGATTGTTTCTCTCAGCCATAGCCTTTGCATCTATAACGCTCTTGTTAAACAGTGAATCTATCTTTGAAAATTCCTCATGGCAGTCATAAACACCATATTTCACAAGATATTTGTGGAACATCCCGGTGGTGAAATCTTCAGGATAGGAGAAATGGAAAAGGCCAAGCCCGCGCCAGATAATATATCTTGCAGGAATGTTTTCCATCATCCATTCCTGGTCAAACCACGCAAGTTCTCCGTCTGCCATAAACGCATTTCTGAAAACCATATCAATGTAACCGGTCTTAAGCACAGGGCCGAAACGTGAATAGTTTTCCGGTGTTTTCGGAAGGTCCGGAATCAGCTCGAATACTATGTTTTCTTCTGCTTCAAGGTCTGATGACTTCAGAATATCGTTAACCCATTTTTCCATAAGCTTGTCAAACTGCTCAAGCTTTTTTTCTTCCGACAGGCCCGTGTCACGCAGGAAGCCCAGTGCATACTGCTCAGCCGTAGGCAAATCACAGTAATCCGCAACAAGGTCGCCATCCTTCATTTCACTCTGAAGAATCGAAAGGCCGTGATTATAAAGGTCATACTCATTATAAGCCGTCTCTTCAAGATGCCTTACGCCTCTTCCGTCAGCCGCTTTTTTGTAAACACGGCCATGCTTGTCAAAGCACGTTGAAATCCTGTATTCCGGCTGTCTGAAGGTACTGTGGGTAACAAATGTAATCTCACCCAGATTCTCTTTTTTGTTCTTTGAGCATTCAACCAGGAATGAGTTTGCGAAAAACTCAAATACGTTGTTGGCGATAACATCTTTATAAATCTTCATTTCCGGAGCAATAACCGATTTGTTGTTCGGAATATAGTACGGACGGAGATTAAACATATTTTCATCCTTCGGAAGCTCCTTTTCCGAATAAATTACGGTCGGAAGCTTGTAGTCAGGCATGGGATAGTAGAAGAAACGTCCGTCAAATCCGGCCTGTCCCAGAAGGTCATCAAGCGCAGCCTTTGAAAACGTCCTGCTCTTCGCATTTGAAAGTTCATACTGGTTAAGGCCGTCAAAAGGCTTTCCGGTATGGTCCTCAGCCGCACCGCACCAGTATTTCAAACCATACTGGTTCTCTATGGCAACAAGAAGCTTTCCGTTTGATTTAAGAAGCTTTCTGATTGTGCGGAGAAAATCAAGATAAGGGTTCTTTGAATCAGAGAAATTTCCCTGATACTCGAGCACGCCAATCAGTGTAATATAGTCAAACTGCTTATCGAACTCAATGTCATTCAGGTCACCCACAATAATCTCAAGGTTTTCCCTTTCCCTGCACCTTAAAAGTGTTGCGGTAGCACGGCGCTGTGACAGTTCAACAGCTGTAACCGAATCACATTTTTCACAGAAAAGGTTTGTAAAAGCGCCCAGTCCGCAGCCGATTTCAAGCAGGTCGCCGCCCGCAAACGGATACCAGTTCAGAAGGTTTTTTCTGATATGAGTAAGATGATAATACGAAGACCAGCTGTAATTCTGAGAAATGATTTCCGTATAATCTTCTTCAGGTGCCGATGCAATCAGTTCGATTAGTTTATCCTCAACCGCACCTTCCGAATATTTGTCCGAACCCTTATAAAATTTCAGGTTCATTTTGGGCTTTGGTTTTAACTGTTTTAAGAGATTTTCGTACATTAAGTAACTCCCGGGTCAAAGATTCTCAACTGCTGCCTTTTCAATTGCAAGACCCTTCGTATATCTTTCAAGGAACTTGTCAAAGCCGGCAACATCTGCAGCCTTTGGCGCAAGATCAATTGACTTCTGACCTGCAAATACCTTATTGTTCAGGTATTCCGAAAGGCTTTCACCGTTTGCGCGGTTAACCATAAATGAAGCAAGAACAGCCATTCCCCATGCTCCGCCTTCGCCTGCCGTTTCCATTACGGAAACAGGTGCATCAATAGCGGCTGCAAGGATGCTCTGGCCAACGCCTTTTGTCTTAAACAGACCACCATGGCCTGTAATTTTGTCAACCTTTACACCTTCAGTCTTAAGAAGGATATCAAGACCCGTCTTAAGAGCACCGAGTGATGTGAAAAGATGAACTCTCATGAAGTTTGCAAGATTGAATTTGCTGTCAGGTGTACGTACAAACAGCGGACGGCCTTCCGTAAATCCCGTTACGTGCTCGCCTGAGAAATAATTGTAAGCAAGAAGTCCGCCACAGTCGGCATCGCCTTCAAGGGCCTTGTTGTAAAGAGTTCCGAAAAGATTGTTCATATCAACCTTCATGCCGAAGTTCTCAGCAAATTCCTTAAACAGGTTAACCCATGCGTTAAGGTCTGATGTACAGTTATTGCAGTGAACCATTGCAACCGATTCTCCCGTAGGAGTTGTTACGATGTCGATTTCCTCATAAGGCTTGCTGAGCGGTTTTTCCATAACAACCATTGCGAATACGGAAGTACCTGCCGATACGTTTCCTGTGCGTTCTGCAACAGCATTTGTGGCAACCATTCCGGTTCCCGCATCTCCTTCGGGAGGACAGAGCGGGCAGCCGGGCTCAAGTTTTCCGCTTACATCAAGGAATTTTGCGCCTTCAGCCGTAAGTGTTCCCGCATTTTCGCCGGCGGAAAGAACGCCCGGGAAAACCTCTGCAAGCTTGAAACCGAACTTTTTAACATTCGGAAGTTCCTCAAACTTGCTTACCATGTCCGAATAGAACAGGCCTGTTGCGGAATCAACAGGGAACATACCTGAAGCTTCGCCAACGCCAAGAACTCTCTTTCCGGTGAGTTTCCAGTGAATGTAGCCTGCAAGTGTTG
This sequence comes from Lachnospiraceae bacterium, assembly GCA_045627185.1. GTDB lineage: Bacteria > Bacillota > Clostridia > Lachnospirales > Lachnospiraceae > SZUA-448. Next base: position 54,411 of record JAZQNE010000098.1, on the reverse strand, counting down.
TTACATGCTTAATATCTTTAACGTGTTCCTCACCGTTTAAGATTGCCTGATAGAAGTGGGCAATGCTCCAGCGCTGGGGAATATGGAAATTAAACAGCTTTGTGAGTTCCTCCGATGCGGGACCGGTAATCGTATTTCTCCAGGTTCTGAAAGGAACAAGAAGTTCATCGTCAGCATTGAATGCCATATAGCCGTGCATCATGGCACTGAAGCCGATGCCCGCAAGCTTTGTAATATCGGTATCATATTTCGCCTTAACATCTTCAAGAAGCTTTGCGTAGCAGTCCTGAAGGCCCGTGCCGATATCATCAAGGCTGTAGGTCCAGATGCCGTTTTCAAGGCGGTTTTCCCAATCATGTCCGCCCATGGCAATCGGTTCGTTTTTGTCATTCACAAGGACGGCCTTGATTCGTGTTGAACCAAATTCAATACCAAGTACGGCTTTACCGTTCTGAATCAGATTTTTGTTTTCACTCTGTGTCATAATCTCCCTCTCTTTCTCTTAATCGCATAAGTCCCCGCCTGCGCCCCGGCAAAACCTTTGATTATTACTGCCCGGGTACGTCTTTACAGCAGATGTGCCCTGAGTTCTTCCCCGCTCATGGGGCTCAGATATGAAGGCGCAATGTCAAGAAGTGTCTTGCATCCGGTTGCGCCTTCTGTTGACAGACGGTAAACGGCTCTTGCACATGCAACAAGTACGCTCGCCGTAAACTCGGGGTTCGAATCAAGCTTAAGACTGTATTCGATGGTCTCTGTGTGTTCATCGTCCCAGCCGGTCTTTCCGGTGCGGATTACAAAACCGCCGTGCGGAAGTCCGCTGTGATTCTGTTTAAGTTCTTCCTGAGATATGAAATTAACGGTCGTATCATAGTCTGCAAAATAGTTCGGCATGGACTTGATTTCCTGCTCGATGCGTGCCTTGTCGGCGCCCTCTTTTGTAACTACAAAGCATTCTCTTGTGTGTTTTTCACGGGTTGAAAGTTCAGGCATTTCACCGTTTCTGACACGTTCCAGAGCTTCGGGAACGGGAATGGTGTACTGCTTTGCATCCTGAACGCCTTCAATTCTGCGGATGGCATCCGAATGTCCCTGGCTCACGCCACGTCCCCAGAATGTGTAATCCTTACCGCTTGTCAGAATGCTTTCGGCATAAACTCTGTTGATAGAGAACATTCCGGGATCCCAGCCGGCAGAAATCAGGGCAAGATGTCCTGCTGCTTTTGCTTCACCGTCAACCTTTGCGAAATGCTCCGGGATGCGGGCATGCGTATCAAAACTGTCAATTACGTTGAAAAGCTTTACTGCAGCCGGTGTCTGGGCAGGAAGGTCTGTTGCGCTTCCGCCGCAGATAATAAGAACGTCGACAGCATCCTTATACTGCTCCATTTCAGATGACTTCACAACCTTTGCTCCGGGTGTCAGCACCTTTACCGTTTCAGGATCACGGCGTGTGAAAACACACGCAAGTTCTGTGTCGGGATTGTGCTTAATTGCACATTCTACGCCTTTTCCAAGGTTACCGTATCCGAGAATACCTATTCTGATTGCCATATTTATATCTCCTTCACTGACGAAGTATACTTCGTAACTATATCTCTGTCTTTCAATTTTTATCTGAAAAAAGGATATTATTCTATTATCCTTTTCAGAGTTTTTTACAGCACATATGCGCTGATAAGTCTCAAAAGTTTTGCAACATCCGTTCCGATTGTGAACTCAAGATGTACTGTTCCAAGACCCGCAAAAATAATTTCAACATCGGTATCAATATCAATGATGCCCGCTGTTTCTACCGAGAACGCCTGAATTTTACTGTAAGGGAAGCAGGAAAAATCCTTCTTTTTGCCCGTAAGACCCTGCACGTCAACAACTATCATTCTCTTGTTCGTAAATACAATGTAGTCGCGAATTGCCTTATAACATGCAACCGTTTCCTCACCGTTTACGTAAAAGCATTTTACGGTTTCGTCAAAGGTTCCTTTTTCAACCTCTTTAAGCTTAAAAACCTGCGAATTGTTTATAAAGTTTATCATGTTTTTTTCCCCTTTATTTCAGTTTGCTGTGTTTCCGAAGTTTTTTATTCACCGGTTCTGACCATCTGCCCGTAATCCAGAACAGGAGCCCCTTTATCGTCCCAGGTAACATACATCAGCATGGTATGTCTGTTTGGATCATACAGCGGATCGCCCGTTATTTCCAAATATGTGCGTGCGTGGAAGACGCATACGGGGTTACCGTCCTCATCCTCAGTAAAGCTGTTATGTCCCGGGCCGTAAAAACCCTTTTCGCGATCCGAGCACAGAACCGGTTTCTTCCGTTTTTTCCATTCATGCGGGTCCAGAAGGTCTGCATTTTCATCAACCTCCATAAGGCCCATACAATAGCATTCACCGGTTGCACTTGCGGAAAAGGTGAGGTAAATCTTCCCGTCGTGCTTAATCACGGCAGGGCCTTCATTCACCCAGATGTCAACACGTTCCCAGTCATAATCCGGAGTGGTGAGGAGCACCTGAGCAGTTTCAAGCTTATACGCAGACTGCATTCTTGCGATGTACAGATTTGAAATTCCAACGCCGCCGGCCACTTTTTCAGCCCAGATATAATAATATTTGCCTTTGTTTTCAAAAACGGTCGCATCAAGTGAAAACGAATCAAAGGAATAGATATCATCATCACTCCTTTGGATTTTTCCCTTCTCAACCCATTCGTCATTCATGGGATCCGGGCCCTGGCATTCCAGCACATAAGGCCTTATTTTCCAGACGTTTTCATGCTCTCCGCCGGCAAAATAAATATACCATTTCCCGAACAGGAAATGCAGCTCGGGAGCCCAGATATGATGGCTCATGGGGCCGCTTTCATGTCTGTGCCAGATTGTCTTTTCCGAGGCATTTTTCAGGCCCTTAAGCGAATCCGCGCAGCGCAGGACAATTCTGTCATACGCAGGTACCGAAGCGGTGAAATAATACTTTCCGTCCTCACTTTTTATTACATACGGGTCTGCCCTCTGCTCAATAAAAGGAGTGTTGAATTCAGTAAGCAGTCCGTTTCTCGGTCTTTCGTCCATATTTTATTCCCATTCAAAATTTTCTTTGCCGGCACCAAGTTCAAAGTGATACTTGGCAATACCAAGGTCAACTTTACTGAGTGCTGCAAGCTTATTTCTTGCAAGAACCTTGTTTCCGTGCTGCTCGAAATAGAAACGCTGCTGGTTCAGTGCCGTAGGTGCAAGCATAACGGCATCCATGCCCGCATCGAACCACGATGCTTTTTCACCAATACTTTTCGCAAGGTTTTCCACAGGCTTGCTCTTATGCTGTCTGCCCTGATCTTCCCCATATCCGAGCGCAATAACCAGATAAAGTTTTTCGCCTTCATCCACCTTAACCCTGACCTTTCCTTTTTCATAGGTCAGAGCCACCCAGCAGGTGTTCAGGTTGATTTCCTGTGCGCGGAGAACAAGCTCTTCTCCGTAATATCCGACTTCTTCATCCATGCCCTTAGGCGCAACAAGAGCAAAATAATTTTTGCAGTTCTTAAAGCTGCCGTAATGCTCTTTCCCGGCCTTAAAGGCTTCAGGCTCATCAATAAACATCTGGAAATGCATTGAACCCTTTGCATTTATTTCATCAATGGCACTGTTCAGGATGTCTGTCTTTGTCTGTTCAATAGGTCTGTCAAGGAATTTTCTTACCGAATGACGCTCACGCATCACTTTCCAAACGTCCATGGATAACTGCCTTTCTTCGTCTCAAACAAGTTTTGCGGTCTGTTCCCAGGGAATGCCCGAATCATAGCACATATCCCCAATAACCTCCATAACATCATCAATTCTGCACTGTTTCTCGAAATATCTTACCGCTGCCGTGATAAAGATTACGGAACGTTCAACTGCCATATCGTATAATTCGGAAAAGCTCTCATTTCGCGGTCTGTCAGGTTCCCAGTAAGAACGCCATTCAAGTTTTTCGCGGTTTGCAAGTGTTTCCCATGTATAGCCCGAGATTGAAAAAGGCTTGCCCTCTTCCATGGCGGAAAGCGGGATATTGGGAACCGAATGTGAATCAATCAGATCCTTTGCAGGCGTTTTTGCCACCAGAGAAAGCACAAGCGAATGCTTTTTCTGCCCGAAAAACCTGAGAAGGTCACAATTCAGGATTGAATCCTTAAAGCTCTTATTTACAGCCTTGACACTCAGGGCATGTTCCGGGAATGTTGCATTAATGGCAGCCGTAAACAGTCTGGCGATATGCTTTTTCTCACTTTTTGTAAGCGCCTTGTAGCCGGCCATCTGAACGGGAAGTCCGGTGTTATGGCCCTGCGTTCTGTAGAGCAGAACCTCAAGAACATGCTCAAATTTGCAATGCCTGTTACCGTTGTAGGAACCGTCGGCATTGAATGATTTTGTATAAATATATGGGTGGCACACCGTGTCAGTAGCATAATGTGCCAGAAATCCGTAAACAAATGACTGGAGAAGCGGATTGCTTCCGGCATCGGTAATCAGTTCCTTAAGAAATTTCCCTGTACGCTCTTTATGAAGCAGATGTCCGACTTCAGGCGGCGCCTGCTTTCCCTTTGGCGTTTTAAGCGTAAAAAACAGAGGGTCGGGTCCTTCCGACCCGGCAATAACAGCCTCTGTAGTAAGCTTTTCAGGAATCACCTTAAGCTTGGTCAGAGCGTCCTGGGCAATACATTGATGAACATATGATGCAGGCATGGGCATTCTCCTTATCTTCGGTACTTTTCAGCCTGTTTTCAGCTAAAAAAACAAGCCCCGTTCCTCTATTTTAGAATATCACAATTTGGTCTGTTTGCAAATGTTTTTATATGAACACCCTTCATAAAAATTGATTATTTTTCATATAAGTTTTTATTCTCGAAAACCCCTTCTTGCCTTGACCAAACTCGTTTTTTGTGGTAGAATGGAGAAAATATATCCGTAAATGTAACTTTTTATTCACGGAATGTAACAGTCTCGCTATTTGGGTTCGTTTTGGCGAAATTTTTATGTTGGTTATTAATGTTGGGTAGGTTATATGAGAAAAAAAATTGGTTTAATTACAATTTGTCCCGAGACCGATTCGCAGCAAAACACCTTCCGCGGTGTTTTCAGTCAGTGTGCGAAATACAATTACGATGTCCTTGTATTTACTCCGCTTGTCCATTCAAGCCACTTCAACAAAGTTTACCTTAAGGGTGAACTGAATATTTATAATCTCATTAATTTTGACGAGCTTGACGCCGTTATTGTAACTCCTATTTCGATGGAGGAAAACGGTGAGCGCGCCATCTCTGAATCCGTTTGCAAGCTCCTTGAAGAAAAATGCACCAAACCGGTTATTGCCATTAATGAGGAATTTGGCAAATATACCGTTCTTTATTCAGATGACTGCACTTCAATGGAGTATGTCACAAACCACATTCTTGACGTTCACGGATGCAAAAAGATTGATGTTCTTACCGGTCCCGCAAACCAGGCGGTTGCCCTTGAAAGAGTCCGCGGCGTAAAAAAAGCCATGGAAGCACACGGGCTGACGCTCACGGACGACCACCTTTTCTTCGGTGATTTCTGGTACAGCTCAGGTGAAATGCTTGCAGACAAGTACCTTTCCGGTGAGCTCGAGCTTCCGGAAGCAATCATCTGCACCTCCGACCATATGGCAATAGGTATATCCGAAGCGCTGACGGAATGCGGTATAAAGGTTCCCGAGCAGGTTGTTGTTACCGGTTTTGGCGGTACCAAGGATGCCGACATGGCTATTCCCACAATCACATCCTATCAGTCGGGAGAAGACATAACAGCAGCGCTTGCCGTTAACAGAATCCGCGAGCTTATAGAGCCCGGTCTTCCCATTCTTCCTCCTACCGATGACAAATCCGAAAAGCTCTGTATCGGCAGCTCCTGCGGATGTCAGGAAGATACCCGCGCAATCCGCTTCAGACTGAGAAATCATATTTTCTCATCGCCAAGAGGAACTGAAGAACGTGCCTCAAGATTCGGCGTTGACTTTTCAACAATGGTAGACAGCTACAGTTCAGAAATCTTCACCTCAACGGACAGTGTAAGAGACTGTCTTGAGAAGATGTATGAATCAAAATACCTGCTTAAGCCGTATTCTTACTCATATCTCTGTGTTACCGAAAACTGGCTTGATTCGGATTATTCCCGTTCCGTAGGCTATCCCGAAAGAATGAACATGGTCCTGAACACGGAGAATCCGTCAAAGCACAGTGGTTACGATACGCACATCCACTACGGCGCAGGCAATGAGCGTTTCTTTGACACAAAGCAGATGCTGCCCGCTCTGTATGAAGAATATGGCGAGCCGCATGTTTACTACTTTGTTCCGCTTCATGTCAACGATATTACCCTTGGTTACTTTGTTCTTCAGAGTACTCTTGTCTGTGAAAACCTTATTGACAACGTATTCCACGGATACATCAGAAACATCAACAACGGTCTGGAAATGACACGCGCAAAGAACCGTATCACACGTCTTTCCGAAAGCGACCTGATGACAGGTCTTCTCAACAGACGCGGCATGGAAACTCACGTTTCCGAGGCACTTGAAAACGCCGCTCCGGACGCAAACATCTTTGCAATCGTGCTTGACATGGACGGTCTGAAATGGACAAATGACACCTACGGCCATGCTGAAGGCGACCTCTGTATCAGCGCCCTCGGGCGTGCAATTGCTGCCATCAAGGAACCTTCTGAAATTGCCGTTCGCGGCGGCGGAGATGAGTTCTACCTTATCGGCATAGGTGATTACAACGATGAAATCGCCCAAAGAAAGGTTGCCACCCTCAGAGATCATCTTTTTGCAGAAAACGATAAGCTGTCCGGCCAGACAAAGCCCGCGGCCAGCATCGGATACGCAATTCTTCCGGCCTTTACGCCAAACTGTCTGGACCGCGTGCTTGATTTTGCGGACAACGAAATGTATAAAGAAAAACACGGCAAGAAAGAACATCGCCGTGAGTGAAAAGGTTATAAAGTTATAGGACAAAACGTGTTGATAAAAACCGTCTTCAACCCTTGAAAGCAGAGGGCTGAAGGCGGTTTATTCATTTCAAGGTTTTCAGCGTTTCTTTCTGCCCGATATGATTGAATAAATGATATATCCAAGAATAATCAGGAATGCTGCCGAGCAGACAACCAGCAGAATGATAATTACCGGCGGAACCGGTACTTTTTCGGTATCGCCCGTTGATTTATCAGAATTTCCGGCTGTCGGAGTAGGTGTTGGCAACGGTGTTGCGGTAGGCTCCGGAGTGGGTGTGGGCGAAGGAGTAGGTGTAGGCGTAGGCGTAAGTTTGGGAAGAGTCGCATAAACCTTTGCTCCGCATTCAGAGCACGTAAACTCGCCAAGACCTTCAGCTTCAAGTGTGGCCGAAATCAGCTCCGTACAATCGGCTGAAAGATTATGCTTGTGAAGCGTGTAATCAGCCTTATATGAATAATTGCAGCCGTCAGCGGTACATGTATAGGTTGTGTGGCCAAATTCCTCACAGGTCGGTTCTGTGACCGTCTCTGTATATGTCGGGTTTTCGCAGTAATGAGGCAGAAGGTTCTTTGAATAATCCTTGCGCTCATCGCGCTTGAAATTATATGAATTGCCCTGGTTTGTGAAATACCAGTTCATTACCTCACCGATTGATTCCTTGCAGTACGCACGGCGGTCGGTGTTATCCTCGAAAAATGTAATGAAGCCCGCAAGCTTGTTATTGTTAATAAATCCGTCACGGATAACCTTTACGGGATAAATGATGTACATTCCGACAAGGCCGCCACTATGAACATAGCCGTGGTCTGAGATGTATCCCGCAATAGAAACTTCATTTCCTTCAAGATCGGGATATCCGGCCGCAACAGCACCGCCCAGGAACTGCTCATCACGGTTTGCCTTATCAAGATCAATATTAATCAGGGTTACATCGGCCTTACAGTAGCGGATGACACCGTTTCCGTAACCGACAATACCACCCACACCGAACATCTTTCCGGTAATGTCAAGACGCACGTTTCCGACAACCTCACAGTTTTCGATAACGCTCTCCGAAAACCATCCCGCAATTGTGCCAAGGAAACAGTCAGCCTCAATTTCACGGCTTACATCAACGCCTATGAGTTTCAGGTTCTTCACTTCGGCATTTTCAAGAATTGCAAAAAGACCGCCAAAACATGTCGCATAAACCTTACGGTTTCCATCATAGGTTTCACGTGTTTCTTCCGAAACACTTGTTATTGAAAGATTAAGCAGTGCATGACCGTTTCCGTCAAAAGTACCCGTAAAAGTGATAGCAGGCCATGTAACGCCCTTCATGTCAAGGTCATTCATCAGAATATATGAACCGGAAGGATTATCTGCTACAGCAAGCATGTCCTCAACGGTATATATTTTGACGGACTCATCATCCGCGGCATTTGCGGGCGACGGCTTATGCAGTGCCAAAAGCAGTACTGAAAGGGCAGCCGCAATTGCCATTACGGCCAAAAGTTTTTTTCTCATAACTACAACTCCTCATTTCGTTTTATATGTGAACAAACGATTATCACAAAAAATATCACAATCCCTATTATCTGCAAAACATGCCGTACGGTCAAGAGAAAGATTGAGCGCCGACCGAAAGCAGACGCGCTCGTTCGGATTGTGAGGATGTGTATTGGAGCAAGCTCCATACACATCTTCACAATCCTCACTCTGCTTTCACGCAAAAGAACCACCGGTTTTCACCGGTGGTTTCTTCTGGAATCAAACATCATGTTAATCAATCGCAAAGCTCAAGTTCTACCTCTTTTGTTAATACATCCTTATATGAGAAGGATTTCAGACGGTAGCAGTCATTATATGTATCCTTAATCTGTACAAGGAATACGCTCGGGTATGTATCACAAATTATACCCTCTTCAACGTCATATTTGTTTCTGCCACGATTGCATTTTACGAGAACCTTACGTCCTACGTTTCTAACTACGGTGTTTCTGATTGCGCACATATTTGCTGGCTGTCTCATATTATCCTCCCCTGTGATTAAGATTTTTTCCCTATTTATTGTTTAGGACCTTGGTCCTGTTTTTTGAACACCATTTTCTACAATATGATGTCCCCCAACGCAGATTAATATACCATATCTTGTGGAATTAGTCAAGCGATTTCTGATACTTTTTTAGATATATTTTGTGGTTTAGCATTTTCTACACACAAAATGTAGTAGGTGTATTGTTGGAACCATGCTTTGTGTAGTTGTGCGACAAATCGTTTAAAAACACTATATTTTGTGTATTTTATATCTGAATCAATAACCGAAAATCGGGGCAAAAAAAGAAAAAACCCGGTTTTCCTACTGGTTAACCGGGTAAAAAGCAGACTTCATAACGTCAATTACACCTTTTGCGGAGCGTTCCGCAACATATATCTGCTGACTGTTTTCTTTCATACGGATATGTTCAAGATAATGCGCATCGGAGCTGCTGATTATCCTGCATTTTTCAAGATACGGATGGTTCTTTTTCAATTCATGAAGCTTTGCAAGGTCCTTAACTTCCGCCGTCTTAAAGGTCGAATCCGGCGGAATGAAGCCAAGGTTTGAAATAAGGCTTGTGGTCTTTTTGTCAAGATGCGCGGGAATCGCAACTCCGCCGTATTCATCGGCAAGCTTAAAAACCTTGTCAAAATCGATTGTAGTGGCATTGATCAGAAGCATCTTCTCACTGCCGGACGGTTCATCGTTTTCATCACAAATGGTCTGCTTTCCAAACACAGGCTCACAGTTCTCCACCTTGACCAGCTTTTCATAAACATATTTATCAAAGTCAAGTGCGGCTTTGAGTTCGGGAAACAGGCATACCACATGAACTTCTTCCTCTGTTGTAAGCTCCATTCCCGGAATTGCCAGAATATCGAACTGCTCCGCAAGCTTTAAGAAAGCCGGGCAGTTTCTGGCAGTATTGTGGTCGGTAAGCGCAATAACATCAAGTTCATTCAGTTTTGCCATTCCCACAATATTCCCCGGTGTCATGTCATCATCGCCGCAGGGCGACAGGCACGAGTGAATATGCAGGTCATAATTTAAGGGTATAAGTTCAGCCACAATAATCCCCCAATCAGTCACGTTCCGGTCAAAAAAAGCCCTGACGGGCCTTTTTACATTAATTCATGAATCTTAAGTGCAGCTTCAAAAATGGGCATATCCGTTCCAAGAAGGGTTATTCCCTGTTCTACTGCCTTTGCAACCATATTTTCGTCAGCATTTACGCCTTCCGCAAGTATTACGCATGCGCACTCGGTAAGCGATGCTACGGCAAGTGTATTCATATTGGCCATAACCGTAACCCAGGCACAGCCCGAAGGAGCCTTGCCCATGGCGATGCTCAGAAGGTCGCAGCAGAAAATATCTTCTATTTCAGCATCGGTATCACCAACATTAATCACGTTAAAAGAACCGGTTTCAATTAATTCTGTAACTGTCATTTTTCAAACTCTCCTGTAGCCTGTTTATTCAGTCATCCAGCTGTGACAGCTGGCTCGACAGTTTGTGGATGTAATCCTTCAAAATGTAGATGCAGTCATTTTCCTTGGCGTTGCCGCGGACAATATCCTCAGCCAGAGCACGGCACGTAGGTGCCCCGCAGGATCCGCAGTCAAGGCCGGGAAGCTTGGCCTGAAGCCGGTCAATTTTCGACATCAGCTCTATGCTTTCCTTCATATTGTGCCCAAGCTTAAATACCGGCTCATACTCAACATCTTCGCTCCAGTACGGGTTCTCGACATCATTGTCACGCATATGGGCACCCGCAACAGCAAGGTACTTTTTAAGTCTCTTCAGTTTTACCATGGCGATGAACGGGTTTTCAACAGTCAGTACTCCGCCTACGCAGCCACCATCACAGGAATTAAGCTCAATAAAATCAAGGTTCGTAAATTTCTGGTCTTCCAGGTCTTCCAGAACACGGATAACGTTTTCAATACCATCCGCCGCAAGATAATTGTCCGAAAGAAGGCCACCGGCCTCACCGCCTGTGACGCCCCAGCCAAAGCCGATTCTGCCGGCAACGTTAAGGTCCTCCGTCGAATCAACGGCAGCACTCATGCAGTCAACAAGCATGGGATAAATATCCTTAATTGCAAGGACAGCATCAATATCGCTCTTTTCATAGCCAAGAGGCGATTTTACAGCCGTAACTTTCGAAGGACACGGTGAAATAAAGAATATACCTATTTTCTCAGACGGAAGTCCTGTTTCCTTCATGGCCTTTTCGCGTGCCATGTGGGCCGCAATCTCAACAGGCGCCTGAATTGGAAGCAGATGGTCAAGAAGATTCGGGAAACGGACACGGATAAGACGTGTTACGGACGGGCATGCAGTGCTTATAAAGGGCACCTGATCCCTGTGTTCCGCAATATATTTCCGTGAAAGTTCCGATACAAGTTCCGCAGCCGCAGCAACCTCATAAACATCATTAAAGCCCATGAGCTTCAGCGCAGAGAGAAGAATGTTCGGGTCATCAAGATTATTGAACTGTCCGAACAGAGATGGGGCCGGAAGGACAATAGTGTACTCGAAATCCTTCATGCGGTCGATAGAATCGCGACGTGAATGTTTTGCGTGATGCTGACAGATTCTGATGCACACGCCGCAGTCAATACAATATTCTTTTTTTATTTCGGCTTTGCCGTCACGCACGCGGATTGCCTGCGTCGGGCAACGCTTGATACAGTTAATGCAGCCCTTGCACAGGTTTGTGTCAAGGTAAACCGAATTCATAAACTTATCCATTAATTCACCCCTTATTCCCCCAAAAAAGCAGGAACCGGACGATGTCACATCTTAACCGACATTTCGACTACGGTACCTTCACCTACCTTAGTACGAATCTCCATTTCGTCCGAATATTTTTTCATATTGGGCAGGCCCATACCTGCACCAAAGCCAAGTGTTCTGATATTGTCAGGCGCAGTAGAATAGCCTGCCTGCATAGCCTTTTCAATATCTTCAATTCCGGGACCGTGGTCCGTGAGAATCATACGAACCTCTTCCGGAGTAATATATACATCGATTTCACCGCCACCCGCGTGAATTACCATGTTGATTTCCCCTTCATACATGACAATTGCAACCTTGCGGGTCGCTTCGGGATCAGCGCCCATTTTCTTCAGTTTGCGCTTTACATCGCCCGAGGCCTCACCGGCTCTGGTAAAATCATCTCCCAAAACAGTGTAGGTCAAATGCATCATAGCATCGGACTCGGGTTCATTCATAGGATTTACCTCCACGCAGACCTTTTTCGTAAAGAATGCCACAGGCAGAGAACATTCTGTGTCCGGTTGACAGCAGCGGAATCTCACGCTCATTGGCAAGTTCAATCATGTCCTCATCAGGTTGTTTGCCACGTACAAATACGATGCATACAACGTCCATCATTTCCGCAGTACGAATAACCTGCGGATTGCAAAGTCCTGTCAGCAAAACTGCACGGTCCTTCATGAACGCCAGAACATCGCTCATCATATCTGAACCGCAAGCAGTATGTACTTCATTGTTCAGATAAGCTTCGCCGCTGATTACACGCGCATCAAGCGCTTCTTTAATTTCAGCAATGGTCATGTTTTGGTTCTCCTTTTCGAGTTAATAAAATAATTTTACCACAAATCAGTCGGATATTCAAGTTTGCCGTTAGGATGGGGTTCTATGAGGTTACTGTGACGCAGATTATCAATTATATCGCAAACCACAAAATCACATTTCCCATTGAAAAAGACCCGTAATCACTGCCTTTGCATTGGTTACGGGTCTTTTACGTCCATTATGTCATTTTACGTTACACAGGGGAAGTATCTGCATTTTCTTAAAAAAGTTTTTCTCCACTCTCTCCAAACTCAGAAAAGTAAGTTACATGCCCATTCATAATTCGAACGTAAGATGTATGCTCATCATCAATGAAATAAATACTTCTGCTGATTCCGCTGCCTCCTGAGAAGTCAGGAGCACCTGCAATCTTATCGAACTCATTCGCAAGATATTTCTCAAGCTCATCTGCAGATTCAAAGCTGTCTCTATCTGTCTTGGCGCAAATGTTCTTAACCTCTTCCAAAGTTATGTTGGCAACATCCTTCGGCAACTGATTCATAATAATCAGAACCTGTTTGTTGTAAATTCCAACGGCACCAAATTCCTCAACCTTTGTAATGTTATCAAGTTGTTCACGCTGAGAAGCATCAGCCTTCTCGTATGCACTTTCCAAAAGATTCTTGTCCGAGCTGACTTCTACAATGCTTCCGGCATACAATTCCCTCTTCTTCTGATCCTGCTCAGCAACCCACTGCTCAGCTTCATCTTTGTTCACTTTAATCTTAGTCTTAAAACCGTCTGTAGCAGCAGCAAGAGCAGTAGTAATTGATAAACCCAGAACAAGAACAACGGCAGTAACAATAATTATTATTTTTTTCATAGATAGTCCCTTTCTAATCAGCAAAAAACAAAGTATATGACGTTACATTACTACAAGCATCAACAATTCTTAATTTTCTCGAAAGCAAATCGAATTCGACAAAATACAAACAACCATAATCCATCAAAACAAAAATAATCTATTTTTGTTCATGCCGCTCCTTCCTTCTGACATTTATTACAATACAGTAGTCTACACTGTTTGTCAAGTCCTTTAGCCTACTTTTGTAATTTTTTATTTCCGGCTTAATACGCATTTTTCTCTGTCCGAAAACAAAGCCCGGCACAAGGCCGGGCTCATATAATTAATTTCACTTTACTTCTGCATCAAGTTCTTCATTCCTGACAATAATGCGAATGATGCTGCCTTCTGTAACTTCATCACCTAAAATCAGGCGTGCACTGAGCGTTTCAACGTGCTTCTGGAGATATCTCTTAAGCGGACGTGCACCGTAAAGCGGGTCATATGCATGCTCTGCAATGTAATCCTCTGCTTCGGGCGAAAGTTCAACAGTAATTTCCCTGTCCGAAAGACGTTTGTTGAGAGACTTGATCTGAAGCTGCATAATTGCTGAAATATTGTCTCTGGTAAGCGGCTTAAACAGAATTATTTCGTCAAGACGGTTCAGGAATTCAGGCCTGAAAGCGCCTTTGAGTTCATCCATGACATCCTGCTCACATTCAGCCGAAATCTCACCGCAAGTGTCAATTCCTTCAAGCAGATGCTGCGCACCAAGATTGGATGTCATAATGAGAATCGTATTCTTGAAGTCTATCAGGCGGCCCTGGGAATCGGTCACACGGCCATCGTCAAGAATCTGAAGAAGGACATTGAAAACATCAGGATGTGCCTTCTCAATTTCATCAAAAAGAACAACGCTGTAAGGCTTGCGACGAACAGCCTCCGTCAGTTGTCCGCCTTCCTCATACCCAACATATCCGGGAGGCGCTCCAAGGAGACGCGATACGGAGAATTTCTCCATATACTCCGACATATCAATTCTGACAATGTTCTGTTCATTATCAAAAAGTGCTTCTGCAAGCGCTTTTGCAAGCTCAGTTTTACCCACACCGGTCGGTCCAAGGAAAATAAATGATCCAATAGGCTTTGTGGGATCCTTGATTCCGGCACGCGACCTTAAGATTGCTTCCGTTACGCGGGTTACCGCATCGTCCTGACCGATGACGCGCTTGTGAAGTTCTTCGCCAAGCTGGAGAGTCTTTTTACGCTCGCTTTCGGTAAGTTTCGCAACAGGAATTCCTGTCCACCGTGAAACAATGCGGGCGATTTCATCCTCTTCAACAACCTCATGAAGCAGGCGGTTTGCCTCATTTGCTTCCTTCTTTGCCTCAGCCTCGGCAAGCTTTTTCTTTAATTCGGGAAGCTTGCCGTATTCAAGCTCTGCAGCCTTATTCAGGTCGTAGTTTCTCTCAGCTTCCTTCATCTGGTTATTGACTTCTTCTATTTCCTCTTTGATACGTCTTGTAATATCAACTTCAGCCTTTTCCTGCTCCCACTGGGCCTTGCGTGCATTGAAATTCTCACGCAGGTCGGCCAGCTCTTTCTGAAGATCGGCAAGGCGCTCGGCGCTCAGGCGGTCATCTTCCTTTTTAAGGGCAGCTTCCTCAATTTCAAGACGCATGATTTTACGGCGGGTTTCATCCATTTCGGTAGGCATGGAATCAAGCTCTGTCTTAATCAGCGCACAGGCTTCATCAACAAGGTCAATAGCCTTGTCGGGCAGAAAACGGTCAGAAATATAGCGGTCTGAAAGCGTTGCAGCAGCAACAAGTGCGCCGTCTGCAATTCGAACACCATGGAAAAGCTCATATTTTTCTTTTATACCACGAAGAATGGAAATTGTATCCTCAACGGTGGGTTCATCAACCATTACGGGCTGGAAACGGCGCTCAAGGGCTTTATCCTTTTCAATATACTGCCTGTATTCGTCAAGCGTTGTAGCGCCGATGCAGTGCAGCTCGCCACGCGCAAGCATGGGCTTCAGCATATTGCCGGCATCCATGGCACCGTCGGTTTTGCCGGCGCCCACAATCAGGTGGAGTTCATCGACAAAAAGAATTATCTTGCCATCACTGTTTTTAACGTCCTCAAGAACTGCCTTCAGACGTTCCTCAAACTCACCACGATACTTAGCACCCGCAACAAGCGCACCCATATCAAGTGAAAAGATGCTTTTATCCTTCAGCGAGTCGGGAACATCGCCACGCACAATTCGCTGTGCAAGGCCTTCTACAACAGCTGTTTTACCAACGCCGGGCTCACCTATGAGAACCGGGTTGTTCTTGGTTTTTCTTGACAGGATTCGAACCAGATTGCGGATTTCCGTATCACGTCCGATTACCGGGTCAAGCTTGCCCTTCTTAGCGCGCTGTACAAGGTCCGTGCCGTATTTGTCAAGAGTGTCGTATGTGGCCTCAGGGTTGTCCGTTGTAACACGCTGGTTTCCGCGCACGGTGGCAAGAACCTTCAGGAATCTGTCACGTGTAATTTTGAACTCATCAAAAAGATCTTCCGTTGTTTTCGAAGGATATTTCAGCATACTGAGGAACAGATGCTCAACCGAAACGTATTCATCGCCCATGGCTTTTGCTTCATTTTCAGCATAAATCAGGGCCTTGTTGAGTTTTTCACTTACAAACACCTGCCCGCCGGACACCTTCGGGAGCTTCATAAGAAGTCCGTCAACCTGTGCAGCAAATACCTTCGGGTCTATTTCCATTTTCTCCATCAGACGCGGAATCAAGCCGTCTCCGTCTGCAAGCAGACAGTGGAGAAGGTGTTCCTGTTCAATCTGCTGGTGGCCGTAATCGTATGTCAGCTTTTCACAAGCCTGAACGGCTTCAACTGATTTTTGTGTGAATTTGGATATGTTCATAAAATCACCTGCTTTTGCAAAAGAAATTTATAAAATGCTCATCCTGCATTCTTATTATACCACATTTTGCAACCGCTTTATTAACTGAAAGTAAACTTGAGTCAAAAAGAACCGTCCCCAATGACTCATCCCAGTAATTTCTCAAGAACAAGTGTCAGCTCATGGGTGCTTATGGGCTTTGACAGATAATCCACGTAGCCCGCTTTCAAATAATTTTCACGCATTCCGTCAATTGCATTCGCGGTAAAAGCCACAACCGGCATTGAAAATTCGGGCAGTTCCTTAAGTTTTTCAAAGGTTTCCGAACCGGACATGTTTGGCATCATGTCATCAAGAAGAAGCAGATCATATGAATATGCCTTACATTTTTCAATACATTCTTCACCGGAAGAAGCCGTATCAACAATAACCTGATAAACCTCCAGAAGTCTTTTGGCAACCATCAGGTTCATGGCAATATCATCAACCACAAGCACCTTGCGTCCGGGATATTCACGCTTTGTTTCCGTCACGGTTTCGGCCGACTTATGCTCAAGGCTTCTGATTTCCTGGGAAACCCTGAGGGTAAAGGTTGAGCCCATTCCGTATGTACTCTGCACCTCAATAGTTCCGCCAAGCATTTCCGCAAACTGTTTTGTAATCGCAAGGCCAAGTCCGGTGCCCTCAATATTGGAGTTCTTATCTTCATCAAGGCGTTTGAACTTATCAAAAAGTTTATCAACTTCATCCTCTTTAATTCCGCGTCCGGTGTCGGCAACAGAAATTGTCAGGCTGGCAGTATTATCAGTATTTACGCACTCTATATTAAAATCGATGTGTCCGTTGTCCGTATATTTTACGGCATTTGTAAGGAAATTCGTCATAATCTGGCGAAGCTTACCCTCATCGCCGAACAGAACGCCGGGAATATCCCCGGAAATGTTCATTCGGAGTTCAATAGGTTTTTCTCCGATGCGGGCTTTAATCAGCTTTGAAAGCTTTTCAGCCATGTCCGTAAGGTCATATTCTTTGTTGACAATTTCCATACGGCCCGCTTCAATCTTTGAAATATCAAGGATTCCGTTTACCAGTTCAAGCAGATTCTCCGATGCGCTCATAATATCCCTCGCATCTTCCTTGGCCGTCTGCAGGGAAGAATCGTTCTGAATGCACTCGGAAAGTCCCATAATTGCATTGATAGGCGTTCTGATTTCATGCGACATGCTTGACAAAAAGTCTGTTTTGGCCTGACTTGCGCGAAGCGCCTGCTCCTTTGCCAGATTGACCTGTTCAAGCATCTGAACGTCCGGGTTTTCAATTGTGAAGTACATGGTAAGGTTAACAATTGTAAGTCCCATTGATACGCCGGAAATGCTTGGATCCAGATAATATGCCAATGCGCACAAACCCGCAATTCCAAGGAAAATAAATACGGGGATAATCTGTTTTGTTATTTTTTTAATGTTGTGAACAATGACAATAAGCGTCAGAAGAAGATTGAATGCACAGCTTGCGAAGGTAAAAACAACCGTCGGGCCCGTAATTGCAACGCAGATTCCATCCTCACAGATAGCTTCAATACCCAGAATCCATATCAAAACCGTCTGGACATGAGCCACAGCACTGATGATTCTTCTGAATATCTGTTTTCTTCTGTAATGCTCCGTGTCTTTTTTATGAAGAACGGTGTGCGTGTATCTGCAGAGGCAGGAACTCCAGACAACAAGCATTACAAAGTCACATCTGTTAAGGATTTTGGTTAGTGTTACAACAACACCCGCATTGACGAAAATGGCAGAAACAAATAAAGAGTCAAACAAAATGCAGAAAAGCATAATCAGATAAACTTCGTTTTCCTTGATTTTGGCTCTTTCCTTGGAAAGATAAACAATCAGCAGAATCAGAGAAATAATAACCGATGATATCGGCATGTACAGATTTGACATAATCTCCTCCCATTCCCGGTTCGGACATTTTTACGCAGAGGCTGCAGGTTACTGATTTTTGTTTTTAAAAGTGAATCGGCGTCTGTTGGGGTCAGACGCCGATCCGGTTGGGGTTTAGAACAATATATTTAGGGGAGATTGTGTATTTGGAGGATACACAACCTTTTGGAAAGCGAATTAACCAACGGTTTCCAACCGCTACATCTTGTATATCGACAAGTGAAAAGGAAACTTTACACCCAATTTATAAAAAAATTAAATTTTTTTTATTTTTTTGTTTTTTTATTTAAAATTCTGAGTTTTGGCATGTTTTCCACAAAAATTGGCGGACCCGCCAAGCGGTTCCGCCAAATCCCTTAAAAATTATTTTTTCTTTTTTTCTGTTGTTTTCTTTTCATTTGCTTTCTCAGCAGCCTTTGCTTTAATCTTTGCAAAGAAGCCCTTCTTAACAGGTTTCTGCTCAAGTCCGCCGCGCATTCCCTTAACATCGATAATGTAAATGCCGTTCATAACAGCCTTTACTTCTTTCTTTACGGGAATGTAGTCATAAATCTTTTCATCACAGATAAGACTCATGATCTTCGGACCGATTTTTGCTTTAACAACCGGAACCTTAGCCTTGCGAAGGTACTTGGGTGTCTGGTCAATTACAACCTGAGGGAAACCGGCTTCATTCAGTCTCATACGTTTCTTATCAATAACAAGAATCGAATATGTCTGAGCGCCCGCACGGATTTCTTCCTGTGATGCTTCTGACTTTTTCTGAAGCTTTCTACCGTAAATAGCAAGAACAATTGCGCCTACAAGCAGTACGCCTGCAACTGCAATAAGTGTAATCTGCCACCATTTCATCATAACAATAGGATAAAATGCCATTAATAACATAACTGTTCCTCCAAAACTAACATTCGTGTCCCCTGACGCGCAGTGAACATATTATCATAAAATCCGCCAAAAATAAAGGGGATTTTTTATTTCTTTATTTCCTTAAGGGCTTCATCAATTCGCTCTCTTACAAGAACACCGACATGCTTAAGCTGTTCCTTGTCAAGTTCCTTTAAGATGATGGGCTCGCAGTACTTGATTGTAACTTTCTGTGCTTTAACCCACGGCATATGAAGCTCAAAAACTTCATCAGTCTTCCAAAGTGCCACAGGAACAATGGGACAGCCGGTCTTTTCAGCCATTTTGAAGCTTCCTTCCTTGAACGGAAGCATCTCATCCTCATGATTTCTTGTACCTTCAGGCATGATGCACATTGACGAACCGCCCTTTATCAGTTCAATGCCCGTAAGCATCGTTTTAAGGGCCTGCTTGATATCATCCCTGTCAAGGAACAGACAGTTCAAAAGGCGCATCCACCAGCTGAGGAAAGGTATTTTTGCCGTTTCAATCTTGGCTATGATTCCCATACGCTGCTTAGTTGTTGTATAAATGATGGGAATATCCGAAACACTTCTGTGATTAGTTGCATAAAGCACGGGAGTATCCGGAATGTTTTCCGTTCCGAGCGTTTTTACACGCACACCGGCTGCAAAAAGCACAATTCTGAATCCAAAACGGACAATGGGCTGGGCAACCTTTGCCACACCGGTCGGAAACCACTTTCTAAGCAGAAGCAGCACCAGATATAACGGCAATGTAATTGTAAAAAACAAAATAAAAACAATTGCAACAAGAATAAGTCTTATCATTTTATCCCCAGTCAGCCGGCGTTTTTCTGCCTTAATCCACAGTATGCACGGCTTATGTTATTTTGCCTGAATTTCTCCGGCTTTCTTAAGTGCAAGCTTTGTTACTACAGGTCCGATCAGTTCGTAAATAACTGTTCCGCAAAGGATGATGGTTCTGATATAAGGGCCTTCATCGGGCACAACCGTCATTGCGGTAGTGGCAAGACCGATAGCAACGCCGGCCTGCGGAACAAGCGTAAATCCGAGATATTTCTGTACAACCTTCGGAGCTCCTACGGCTTTTGCACTGATTCCGGCTCCAAGCATCTTTCCGACAACACGGAATACAACGTACAGAATACCTATAATTCCTACCTCTGCAAGGATTCTGATATTTAAGTCAGCTCCCGAAAGGAAGAAGAACATCATGAAAATAGGAGGTGTCATGCGGTCTGTCTGCTCAAAAACAACATCTGCAGCCTTTGAGAAGTTTGCAAAAACAGCACTCATCATCATGCAGGCAAGAAGCTGTGACCAACCCAAAAGATCGCATATTCCTATACAGAGGAAAATAAACAGATATGTGATTGCAAGACGGTTTCCGCGTCCGGTAAACCATTTGCACGCAAAAACTATTACAATTCCCAGAACTGCGCCGATAGCAAGCGCTCCAAGGATTTCACCCAGGGGTGTAAGCACGGTGCTTACAAAGGAAAATCCGCCGCCCTGTTTGATTGCTTTTGCAACCGATACAGAAAGGCCAAAGCACATGAGTGCAGCCGCATCATCCAAAGCAACTACGGGAAGAAGCGTGTCCGTAACCGGTCCTTTTGCCTTATACTGGCGGACAACCATCAGGGTTGCCGCAGGTGCGGTTGCAGCTGCAATTGCACCAAGTACAAGTGAGAACGGGACATCGTTTCCCGTGATAATAAGCACAAGGTCAACCACCAGAACTGCTCCAAGAGCCTCGAAAACAGCTATGATAACCGGTGCTTTTCCTACCTTTTTCAGGTAGCTGATCTTAAATTCCGCGCCTATCGAAAAGGCTATGAAGCCAAGCGCGATTTCAGGGATGAAGGAAAGCTGCTGAACCGTTCCCTCAGGAATAAGGTTTAAGCAGTACGGCCCCGAAAGCAGGCCAAGGATCAGATAGCCTGTTACGTTCGGCAGTTTAATCAGCTTCATCAGTTTGCTTGAAAGGAGACACAATGCAAGTGCCAGCGCAAGATAAAGGTACGTCAGTTCCATTTCTTATTTGCCAAGTCCTTCTACATAAGTAATCGGCACGGCAAACATAATTCCCGTATTGGGAGCTGCAATGTCTCCGATTACTTCTTTAATAATTTGTCTTGTAAGAATAATCTGCTCATCAGTTTCAACAAACATCATTACCTTACTGGTTTCTCTTTCTTCATCAGCGAGAACCTTGCGAAGCATGCCGAACATGGGCATATCTTCTCTTTTCACGATGGCCTCTGCCATACCGGTTCCGTCAAGAATGGTAGCGCCTTTAACGCCGCCGTTTGCGAGCCTTTTCATTAACTCATCAAAAACTTCACATTTCTTTAAAATTAAAACTAAAAGCTGCAAAATAATACCCCCTGCATTATTATTTCAAACTTTTTACTACTTACTCAACGTTCTTCGCGTTAAGATACTTCTCAATTACAGCCCAGATACCACTGTCTTCCTGACCAAGGCGCCATGCGGCAACACCTGCCACATCGGCTCCGAAAATCTTAGCACACTTTCCCTCAAGTGAAACAAGATCTTCCATCCATACCTTATACTCAATATCACCCGAATTACCGGTGTAATAATCCTGTCCGGCATCCTCGTCAAAACGGGAATACTTGATTTCCGCATGATTCTTGAGATACTTGGCCGCTTCTGTCATGGACATGGCCTCTGAATATGTTCTGACATTGCCGTCTGTAAGTGTTGTAATCTTCCAGATTCGGGTATAGAACGGCATTGCAATAACAACACGTTCCTTCGGAGCCTTTGCAAGTGTATTGTCAAGAGCTGTCTGAACGTATGTCAGCGATGCAACAGAACCCGCTTCAGAGCCGTCATAATGCTCATCATATGCCATAATAATAACATAATCCGCAATCTTGCCCTGCTCGGCAACATCATAGTAAGAATTGAAACTGAACGGTACAGTATCATCTATTGAAAGATACAGATTTTCATGTCTGCAGGCTACCGATAATTCACGCAGGAACTGCACGTAATGAATACCTGCATCCTTCGGAACCTTCTCAAAGTCAATGTTTATACCGTCGAATCCGTATTTATCCGCAGCATCGGTAAGCTGTTTAATGATGTTTGCACGCTTTTCACGGCTTTTTAAAATCTCAAGTTCATTAATCTTAAGCGAATTGTTTGCGGGATGGAAATCACTCACAAGAGCCCAAACCTGAAGGCCCATATTATGAGCTTCCTTAACATAATCAGCAGTTGCACGGCTTTCAATGTTGCCATCATCATCCTTAATGTTAAACCAGGTAGGTGAAACAACATTAAGGCCGGTAACCTTCTTCATACGGTCCTTAAATTTCTTGTTAGAATCAGCGCTTACGGTCAGGTCCCATACAAGATTGATCTTTCCGGGAAGTGTCAGATGCGAATATTCCTTTTCTACGTAAGGACTCGGAATTTCTTTGAAATATGTCTCAGAAATACATTTTTCGTCAACCCAGGCCTTTACACCGTCCGATGTGACAGCGTACAGGAAGCCGTTTCTGTTTGTACCTGCCGAGTCAGTCAGTTCCAGTTCGGTTCCGGCCGGAAGCTCGCGTAAAACAGAACTCTTTATGCTGCCGTCCGAGCGGAGCTGCGTAGCCTGTGTGGTTTTCGCAAACAAATATTCCTTCCACTCATAACGGAGAACAATTCTGTTGGGATTGGTGTAAATCTCATATGACAGGTCAATGTTGTCCTTGACAAAATCAAGTGCAATATAGTAGCTGTCTTCTATAATTTTGACAATCGGATAACCTACGGAAACAATCACACCGTCAGAATCTTTTTCTTCACCCTCAATAAAGCCGTTCTGTGATGTATAAAAATCATCTTCGGGCTTAATAATCCGAATATCACTTTCAGTAGTAAAGATGAGGCTCTTAATGGTTTTGTCCCAGTAATAACGGCCGTTCAGTTTGCGAACCATTTCAAGATGCAGGTAAACATGGCCGTCAATATAAGGCAGGCGTTCTTTTGTCTGGCATCCGTTCTCAAACACAAGAATTTCATCAGCAGCAACTTTATAGTATTCGGTTAACTCAACCGTCTCAGTGCTTGGACTTGTTTTGTCCTTGTACCAGGAATAGCCGAAATATACAGCTGCTCCAAGGAAAAACAAAAACACTATAATACTAAGGTAACCCTTTTTTTCCATACGATTAAATCTCCCTTCACCGCATACCGCGAGGATTATACCACAAAAAAAGAGCCTGTGCAAGATAAGATACCAGACGCGTTGCAATTGATATTTTGAGGGATCACACCATGGTATTTATCTGTACATTCTCTTTTTCTGAGGAAAATTGATGCCTTTCAAAATGGCAAACGCCCTGATGTATGCTAGAAGGCAGACAATAATTTCCCGAACAGTTTTTTGTTCTGTTCGTCAACTTCAAACGGATTCGGTGAAAACCGCAACCACTCCATTCGCACCGGCAGCCTTCTGCAATCTGAGGGAACCTGTCCGTCGGAAAAGTTCACCAGAACCCGCCAGCCCTTTGAGCAGTCAACACCGTCAAGGATTCTGTCAGCATTCCTTCTTCTTTCCGGCTTCCACGGTGCCGCATCAGTCACAACAAGCTTTATGTCACACCTTAACAGTTCCTGCTTTCTTCGCTCCGGAGCGCACCCAAGGTCAAGGATGCAGTAATCAAAGTTTCCGTTTCTCACCGTACCCGCCAGCAGACTGTCTGCCGAGGGAAACACGCTCAAGCCCTTGACACGACAGGGGGCACCGTGAGATTCCTTCTGCTTTCCAAAACAGTCAAGAGACGACTGCCCCGAAAGCTCAATCACAGCCACACGTTTCCTTTTCTCAAAATGCAGAAAAGAAGCAACCGAGAGCGCCGTATGTGTCACTCCGACACCATGGTGCGTCCCAATGATTCCTATTGTGCACACTGAGTTTTTCCCTTTTTCAAACGCTTTTTCCTTCCCGCTCTTACGGCCACGACACCGTTCGAGCGCGGACAGAATCTCAGCAACTGACCCAAAACGGTCAGCAGGGTTGTCCGAAGCTGCTCTTTCTGCGATTCGACGCATCCTCTGAACCAGCTTCTTTTCAGAGTTTTCTTCAGCATTTGCTTTCTCAAGAAGCGCCATTATTACTCTTCCGAGCGCATATATGTCAGTTTCTTCCCTTCCCGGTTCACCGACAACCTGTTCAGGGGCACAGAAACCCTTCGTTCCAAAAGAATCTCCCCCAAGCGCGCCTTTTCCCGGGATTTCTGCAGTACCGAAATCTATCAGCTTAATTCTGTCAGAATCAACAAGAATGTTGCCCGGGGAAAGATCACAGTGGATAACTCTTTCCGAACCGTTATGCAAATCAGCAAGCGCATTACAAATGGAGCATGCCAGTTTGAAAATCTTTTCAGCCGAAAAACCGTCATTTGTTGAAATCAGGTCTGCAAGAGACTCCCCTTCAAAAAACTCTTCAACCATGACCACTTCTTTTTCTTCATCAAGAAAATCAAACAGTTTGGGAACAAACGGGCTGTTTACCTTCACAAGAACCCCTGCTTCATTTCGAAGCAGTTTTTCCTCAGCAGTGCCTTTGTGCGCTCTTTTCAAAACTCTTTTTTCTTTCAGGAACACATGCTCTGCAAGGAACACTTCCGTATTACCGTTAGCCGATAAAAGTTTCAGGGGTGTGTATTTCCCGTACCACAATTGTTCATCCATTTTTTTAACTCCGTAACTGTGTCTGTGAGTAAATTATAGTATATATTTGTCAATATTTCAACAAATTTTCCATCGGCAAAATGCTGATTAAGGGGTTGATTTTTTGTTGATTTTTGCCGTACTTGACTTTGTTTTCAAATATGATATACTAACCATACAGATGGTGGATACATATATTTACATTTTGGCTACTCGGTTTCGTTTGAAACGCCCTGAAAACTCGGGCAAAATAAGGAGTTGATATACTTGAAGATAGAAAAAATCAATGAAAATCAAATAAGGTTTACGCTTAGCCGCGAAGATCTGGCATCCAGACAGCTCCGCATAAGCGAGCTTGCATACGGCTCTGACAAGGCACGCGCCCTTTTCCAGGAGCTCATTCAGCGTGCAAGCAAGGAAGTAGGCTTTGAAGCAGATGAAGTTCCGCTTATGATTGAGGCCATTCCTTTGTCTGCAGAAGGCCTTGTTCTTCTTGTTACAAAGGTTGAAGACCCGGAAGAGCTTGATGCCCGCTTCTCAAATTTCACACCGGACAGTAACGGTGATTCCGCTCCGGTTGCGCCAAATCCCGCATACGCTGACGAAATCATCAACTGCTTCGAGCATCTTGAAAAGCTGTTAAGTAAGATTGGTGAGGTATCAAAAGCAAAAGCTGAAGAAGCCGGCGAACCCGCACCCGAAGCGCCCGTAAGCCCCGAAGAATTAGCAAAGGCACAGTCCTCCATGGCACGCATTTATGCCTTTGACAATATGACGGTTCTCCGCAAACTTTCTGTTATTCTGATTCCTTTCTACAAAGGTAGAAATTCTTTGTACAAGGACCCTAAATCCGGCTACTATTACCTGGTACTCCAGATGTCAGACCATACTCCCGCAGAGTTCAATAAGGTCTGCAACATCGTTTCGGAATATGGTGAGCCCGCC
This sequence comes from Lachnospiraceae bacterium, assembly GCA_045627185.1. Taxonomy (GTDB): domain Bacteria; phylum Bacillota; class Clostridia; order Lachnospirales; family Lachnospiraceae; genus SZUA-448. Next base: position 28,599 of record JAZQNE010000098.1, on the reverse strand, counting down.
CGCACATCCTACGGCACCATGGCTTATTTTGAAGAACATTTCAAACTTGTTCTTGCAGATGAAGCACTGAAGTATCTGGCAAAGTTGAACTGATTTTAAAACACGAAATGGTGTAACCGCCTGAGGTTACACCATTTTTTTGTCGATTTCTCAAAAAAAAGCTCAGAAACAAAATCTGAGCTTTTTTGATATCAATTTTTATGCCTTACTGAACCACCTTATTGAGCTGCTCTACAAGCTTGTCTGCATCAATACCGTGCACAAGGCAGGCATCCTCAAGGCTTTCTGCCTGAGCTGAAGGGCATCCGAGGCAGTGTATTCCTGCATCAAGAAGAACAGGAACAACCTCCTGGCTAACACGAAGGATTTCACCGATTGTCATATCTTTAGTAATCATAATTTTATCTCCTTACTGCAGGTTCCTGCCAAAACATGCCGCCGGCACGTTTTCTAAAAGCTTCGACCTGTTTTTTTATTTCGCAGAACAATATATATTAATTTTTTTAATCCGTCAAGTGTCTTCTTTTTAGGAATGTAAACCGTAAAATGAATTTGTAAACTCTACTCCTCCAACGGGCGTGCGGAATTGAATTACCGGGATTCACACCCGTAGGCCGAAAGCCTTAAGGCGTAGGGAATTTCACGCGCGCAGGCGTATTTTCGTTAACATCGAAGGTATAATTTTTCGGAACGGATACCGACTCAAGTGTCAGCCTTGTACAGCCTATGATATGCTTGCCAAACGACAGTGTCAGCGGCAGTTCGCCCGCATCGTTCGTCATTCCGGCATAAACATTATCAAGCGTGATAACCGAGTTCGGATACCAGACAATTACGGTGTCAACGGATGTAGGCTTTTCCTCATTCGGGTCCGGAGTAGGCGTGGGCGTTGCATCCGGGTCCTGAGTAGGTGTAGGTGATGGTGTCACATCCGGGTCAGGTGTAGGAGTTACGGTCGGGGTAGGTGAGGGAGACGGCGTAGGTGTAGGTGTTTCCGTCGGTTCCGGTTCACCGGGTACAGGTGTGGGCGTAGGCAGTTCAAAGAACGGAACAGCCGTTGGCGTAGGTGTTGCAACAAAACGCTCAACCAGTTCAACAACAAAATCCTGCTGCTCTTTCTCAACATTGATAATTCCGGTCCAGGTTGAATAGCCCTGAAGCGAAACTTCAACAACATGCTGCCCGTACGCAAGCTTGACGCCCGTGTGCTTTGAATAGAACTTGCTGTCCACAAAAAGATCGGCATTTGCGGGTGCAATCATGAAATCTATAATGCCAAAATCCTGTTTTTTCTCAACAAAAGGCCCCATGTCAACAACAGCTATACCGTTACGTTTCATAACGATGCCCTGTTTTCCGTTCAGTTCACCGCAGCTGAATGAAATTTCATATTCGCCTTCGCGGATTGACAGTCTGAAACCTTCTGTAATCTGGCCGGCGTAAACATCGTTAACAAAAAGGCTTCCGCCAATAAAATCACGTTCATTCATTGCATAAAGCGTGCCGTGACCGGATACAAGCTCAATTCCGAAAACATATGTGCCCTTGCCGATTACATTGATTACATCCATTCCGGAGAGCTGATTCAGGTCATAATCACCGTCATCAGCATAGGTAGGAACGTCTTCGAAAATACGGTAATTCAGGTCGCCAATGCGCATCAGACCGCTGTTCATGTCTGTCTTCCAGCTGAGCGGTTTTTCATATTTCCATGAATCATTGGAAATATAGAGATGGCGCAGCTGATTGTCAGCTTTATTAAAGGATGCCTCAGCAATGATTCCGCGTTCCAGCACGCGTGCGGATATTACCTGTCCGAATTTGCTTCTGATATCCGTGGAACCGCTGAAGGTCAGGTCAAGATATTCATCATCCTCAGCGTTAAAGCCGCGAATTACCGATGCTTCCGTATCAACCGAAAGGATTATGATATCCTTTGTGGTATCACCGTTTACAGGGACAGGTGTTGCAGTCGGAGTTGAGGTGGGCGTAGGCGTTCCCGTAATTGTCAGGCCGCCCGGCTTGCTCCATTCGCCTGCAGTCGCAAAAACAACGGCACCGATTATCAGTACGCCGATAACCAGCACCATAATGCCCGTTAATTTAGTTGTTTTCAGACTGTTTCGCATGATTCAAAAAACTCCCCTGCAAGTTTCAGTAACATTTCTTTATTATTATTTTCGGGCTTTTCAAGCACTCTGTCAAGAAGATAATCAAGACATGCGCCAATTCCTGTTCCCGAAGGAAAGCCTGCATCAAGAAGGTCCTTTCCGCTTACCGCAAGTTCCTTTAAGGACAGACAGCAGCCGCTCTCATAAACCTCCCGGCTCAGGGCGTAAAGTTTCTCAAGCTTCTTCTTTCCGGGCTTTTTCCTGTCATAGAATCTGTCCCCGTCAAGAAACAGCAGCCACATATCATAAAGGCGACGTGACATTGTGCTGATATATTTTCTGACCTTTTCTTCACTGTCCGGAAGTTCGGCAATGCTGTGTTCGACAAGACTTGATGTCAGGCGGATGGTATCGTTGTCAAACTTCAGGTCATGCATTATTTTAGACGCAAACGCTTTTCTTTCCGTCGGAATATCAGTTTTGACCGTTGCAGAAATAACAACGCCCCAGGCAAAAGCAATTGCGTCATGCTCATTAAAATCAGCGTTTTCAAGGCTTTTTGCAATTCCAAGAAGAATGGAATCAGTCCTTTTGCTCTTCTTAAACACGCCGTCAATTTCAGGCAGAATCACCTTTAGAATGCCCATTTTTTCAAGCTTTGAAAACTTTTCGGGGCGCGGTGAAATCAGAAGCTTTGAAAGCTCCTCACGTATTCTTTCGGCGCTGATTTTTGTAAGTGTATGTGCAAGCTCCTTTGCGGCCTTCTCTGTTTCGGGCTCAATTTCAAAACCAAGACGTGCGGAAAATCTGAACGAACGCAGGATTCTGAGGGCATCCTCGGAAAAACGCTCATACGGATTCCCCACACAGCGGATAAGCTTGTTTTGCAGGTCTTTCTGCCCGTCAAACAGGTCAACAAGGCCATCCTTGGGATTGTAGGCCATGGCATTTATGGTGAAATCACGGCGCAGAAGGTCTTCAGAAAGACATTTTGTAAAGGTAACGGTTTTCGGATGGCGGGAGTCTTCATATTCCCCGTCAAGGCGGTATGTGGTTACTTCAAAGCCTTCATCGCCAAGCATTACAGTGATTGTGCCATGCTTGATTCCCGTGTCGACCGTACGTCTGAAAAGAGCTTTTGTTTCCTCAGGTTCGGCAGATGTTGTGATGTCCCAGTCTTTCGGCTCCTTTGAAAGAAGCGTATCGCGAACACACCCTCCTACGGCATAGGCTTCAAACCCGGCCGCCTGAAGCTGACCCAGAATATATTCAACTTTTTCGGGAATGTTTTGGAACATAAAACACCTCATTTACGGTAAAATCTGCAACAATTTTATGCAGTTTGAAACAAACAATTTATACCTTCATAAAAAATTTACTTGTAATCTGAAAAAAAATACTGTACAATGTGCCTAGTCTTAATAAGGAGGTACATGTGAAATGGCATATAAGATTAATGACGGTTGTGTTAGCTGTGGTGCTTGCGCAGCAGAGTGTCCTGCAGGTGCAATCTCCGAAGGTGAGCAGCATTACGAGATCAACCCTGATGTTTGTCTTGAGTGCGGTGCTTGCGCTGCAAACTGCCCTACAGGTTCTATTGAAGAGGCATAATTACGACTGACACCTATAAGGAACGGTTCCCCGTACGGAGAACCGTTTTCTTTTTTTCTTATTTTCCGGATAAACCGAAATTTTTCCGAATAGACCGGGATTTCCCCGGTTCTGCGGTTTCTGTGGGGCCGGTCCGTATCAGGTCTGAAGATTCTTGAATCTTGTATATTCAAGCTGTGACTTCAGTTCAACGGTTCCTGTGGGGCCGTTACGCTGTTTACTGATGATAATTTCTGCAATTCCTTTTCTGTCAGAATCCTTATGATAATATTCATCACGATAAATAAACATTACAACATCGGCATCCTGCTCAATCGCACCTGACTCACGAAGATCGGAAAGCATGGGGCGCTTGTCATCACGCGACTCAACGGAACGTGAAAGCTGTGAACATGCAATAACAGGGCAGTTCAGTTCTCTTGCAAGAGCTTTGAGTGCACGGGAAATTTCAGAAACTTCCTGCTGACGGCTCTCAACCTTTTTACCGGCTGACATGAGCTGCAGGTAGTCAATTATAATAAGGCCAAGATTCTTCTCAAGCTTGTATTTACGGCACTTTGAACGGAGTTCGTTAATGGTGATACCGGGTGTATCATCAATAATCAGCGGAGATTCACCAATAACACGCGCACTTTCAATAAGTCTTGACCAGTCACTGTCTGTAAGATGACCGGTTCGGATTGACTGTGCGTCTACCGATGAATTCATGGCAAGCACACGGTTTGCCATCTGAACCTTTGACATTTCCAAACTGAAAACAACAGTTGTTACTCCAAGATGAACTGCCGCATGCTCAGCAATATTCAGTACGAAAGCTGTTTTTCCCATGGAAGGACGTGCAGCAATCAGAATCAGGTCCGAAGGATGCATTCCGGCTGTTTTGTAATCAAGGTCATAAAAACCTGTCGCAATACCGGTTACACCGCCTTTTGAACCGGATGCAGCCTGAATCTGCTTGATACTTTCTACAACAACGTCCCTGATTGAAACAAAATCAGATGTCTGGCGGGCCTGCGAGATGTTGAAAATCTGCTTTTCAGCCTCACTCATAACATCTTCTGTTTTTTCTTTATCAAGATAACAGGTATTTGCAATGTTTTCGCAGGTCTTGATCATATTGCGCGAAAGAGCCTTGTCCTGCACAATTTCAGCAAAATATCTGATGTTTGCGGATGTGGGCACAGCATCAATAATGGCACTGATAAATTTCAGGTCATAAAGTTCCGGTGCTGCATTCATCTGCTTAAGTTTTTCCTGCAAAAGAACAAGCTCCGCAGGTTTTCCCTCATTAAACAGCGAGGTGATTGCATCAAAAAGAATTCCGTATCTGTTCTCATAGAAATCCTCTTTTGTGAGGTACTCCATGGCAGTCGAAATTGCTTCTTTATCTATTAACATTGAACCGATAACCGCCTGCTCAGCGTCCTCGCTGTGGGGTGGAATCTTTTTGATAAAAGCCTCGTCCATGACTTTACTCGCCTTCTACTTTAACTTTTAATTCAACTGTTACCTGAGGATGAAGCTTAACGGGAACATTGTAGGTTCCTACGTTCTTGATAGCTTCCGAAAGAACAAGTTTTTTCTTGTCAACATCCTTGCCAAACTGTTTTTTAATGGCTTCTGAGATTTCCTTTGTGGAAATTGAACCGAATGTACGGCCGCCCTCGCCAACTTTGATTTTTACTACAACGGACAGCTTTTCAAGTTCTGCTCCGAAAGCTTTTGCATCTTCAAGAATCTGACGCTGGCGCTCAGCCTCTGCTGCCTTTTGATTTTCAAGTTCCTGTCTGTTTTTTGAGCTGGCTTCAACCCCAAGCTTCTTGGGGAAAATAAAGTTCTTTGCATATCCATCGTTAACCTTAACGATGTCTCCTTTTTTTCCAAGACTCTTAACGTCCTGTAAAAGAATAACTTCCATTTATGCTTCTCCTTCTTTCTGTATATCTTTAAGAATGTCCTTAACCTTGTCAACAGCTTCCTGTGTTGAACAGTCGGAAAGCTGAGCGCCGGCTGCACTCATGTGTCCGCCGCCGCCAAGTCTCTCCATAAGAACCTGGACATTATATTCATCAATTGAACGTGCACTGATGTACACTTTTTCATTATACTCGGTAAATACGAACGATGCCTTGATATTGGCGATGTCCATAAGGTCATTGGCAACCTGTGCGGCCACGATTGTAGGGCTTTCAACATCAGGCTTGTCAAGGGTTGCAAAAGCAAAGAAATCGCAGAATACTTCGGCATTGGCAACTGCTGCCGCACGGATTTTGTATTCTTCCATTTCGGTACGGAACATTTTTCTGATACGGGTAACATCTGCACCGTTTCTGCGCAGGAAAGCTGCGGCTTCAAAAGTGCGGACACCGGTCTTTGTCAGGAAGTTGCTTGTATCAATCATCATTCCGGCATACATTGCATCAGCTTCTGTCTGCTTGATTTTCACACCGTCACCTGTGTACTGAAGAATTTCAGCAACCATTTCGCAGGCAGATGAAGCATAGGGCTCAATGTAGGAAAGAACGGCTTTGTCCGGAATTTCCTCAGTCATTCGGTGATGGTCGATAATAACAACACTTTCGGCCAGATCAATAAGCTCCGGACATTCGGAATAACTTGCCCTGTTAACATCAACAAGAACAAGCAGCGTGTCACGCCCGATTGCTTCCTTTGCTTCCTCACTGTTCATGAAAAGGTCTTCTTCATATTCAGCATTATTCAGGAAACGGTTCATGAGCGGGCGGAGCGGTGTGGTTACGGCATTAATAACAATGTGCGCCTTTGTTTCAAGTGATTTTGCAATACGGTAAACACCGATTGCTGCGCCAAAGGAGTCAACATCTCCGATAGAATGACCCATGACAAGGACTTCATCCTTGCCTTCAATAAGTTCGCGGAGCGCATGCGCTTTAACACGGGCTTTAACACGGGTGTTTTTCTCAACGGACATGCTCTTTCCACCGTAGAAGAAATTGTTTTCATCTTCACGGAGCACAACCTGGTCACCACCACGGCCAAGAGCCAGGTCAATTGCTGCACGTGCCTGGTCATAAGCCTTTACAAAGCTCTCTGTTTCTGCGCTGATACCGATACTGATTGTAACAGGAAGGTCATTACCAACGTTTACCGTACGGACTTCATCAAGCACCGGGAAGCGGTTCTGACGGAGCTGAGGCAGATATTTGTTCGGGAATATGCAAAGATACTTGTCCTTTTCAAGTTTCTTTACAACAGCGTCAACCGACTGCATAGTCTTGGAAATCTTACGGTCAACAAGTGCCGTGAGCAGTGAACGGCGGACTTCATCTATGCTTTCAAGAACTTCTTCATAATTATCAATGTAGATAAGGCCTACAACAACACGGTGGTCTGACAGTTCCTTGCGGAGTTTTGTTGTTTCGGTTTCATCAAACATGTACATGCTGATGAGGTCACCGGTTGTATCTCCGTCTCCCTGACCTTCTTCATATTTCCAGTAGATATCATCCTTTGAATCCGTAGCAGAAATGCGGCGGAATTCAACAAGATAGTTTCTTTCCCTGTGAACAATGTGAAGGCTTGTATCCTGCTCAGCAGCGGGAAGGACACCTATATCAATACCGTCAAAAAGATGTGTAACAGCCTGCCTTGATGCACGTTCTGCACCGGAAACAAGCTCAAACTCGTCATTCATCCAAAGGACATGTCCTTCTACGTCAAGAACGGCGTACGGAACCTTCATTTCCTTGGAAAGATTGCGCTGAAGTCTGTTGTATTCTGTTGCAAAATTAACAAGTCCCGACAGAATTTTCGGTCTTTGCAGAACGAACACAATCGCAACAAAAATACAATATATTCCCACGAATACGGCTGCAACAATACCGGCACCCGAGTCTACCGCAAAGATTACGGCAAGCATAAGCAGCAGAAATGCTCCCAGAATCACCGGCCAAAGCGTGTACAGACTAAGTATTCCCTTGACTTTGATTTTTCGTTTACCCATATTATCAAACTCCAATTCGGTAAAAATTCGAAAATTATCTCAATTTTGAACGATTATACCATATCGCCTCCGAAAAATCAATCAAACAAAGGTCCTGCATAACGCAAGCGGAAAGAGTACTCAGAACGCAAAAACGGAGCAACCGCCTGGCTGCTCCGTAAGCATTTTAGAAGTATTAGTCTACTACGTAAGGAAGTAATGCAAGCTGACGAGCTCTCTTTACTGCTACAGTAAGAGCACGCTGATGCTTTGCACAGTTTCCGCTGATTCTTCTGGGAAGGATCTTACCGCGCTCAGAAACGAACTTCTTAAGCTTGTTAACGTCCTTGTAATCTACACCAGTATATTCAGCATCTTCACAGAAAATGCAGACTTTTTTTCTTCTACGAATAGGTCTTTTCTTGAACTCGCGCTCTGCGCCGTCCTGACCCTTATCAGTCTTGTTAAAAGGCATCTCAATTTCCTCCTTATTCAATGCTCGGTTTAGCTGAACGGAAGCTCCTCGTCAATACCGTCGGGGATGTTCATAAAACCGTCTCCTGCCGGTGCAGGCTGTGCATTCTGTGCAGGTGTGTAGTTGCCACCCTGACCTGATGCATTCTTGCTCTCGGCAAACTCTAAATCGTCTACGATGATTCTTACATCATAGCGCTGAACACCGTTCTTGTCTGTGTAGTTATCATTCTGAAGTGAACCACTCAGCACAACCTTGGTGCCCTTCTTTAAGTACTTCTCCACGAATTCAGCAGTCTTTCCGAATGCTGTGCAGTTAAAGAAATCAGCATCGGGCTGACCTTCACGTTTGAAACGTCTGTCTACAGCGATCGAAAAACGTCCGACTGCAGTTGAATTTGCGCTCTGTCCGTATCTTACCTCAGGATCTCTGGTAAGACGGCCCATCATAATGACTTTGTTCATAAAAGATAATCCTCCTGATTATTCTTCGTCGCCAAGTCGGATGCACAAATATCTGATTACGTTTTCCATAATACGAACTCTCTGCTCGATTTCGTTCGGAGTCGTAGAATCAGCATCGAACTGGATGAAATAGTAGTAACCTTCGGTCTGCTTGTCAATTTCGTAAGCAAGCTTCTTCTTACCCTGATCGATAACTTCGGTGATGTTACCGTTGAAACGGGTTACAAGATTTTTTGCTTTCTCAAGAACAGCAGCTCTGGCTTCATCCTCGATTTTTGCACTTACAACTATAGCTAACTCGTATTTGTTCATAGTTGTCCGCACCTCCTTCTGGTCTCTGGCCCTCTCTCTATGGAGAGAACAAGGAATATTTTTTGTGTTCTGCATACATCACAGCATACCACGGATTGACATTGTAGCACGCAGTTGGCAAAAAAGCAAGTGTTTATTTGACATTTTCGCAAACGTAACGACATTAACCTTCCTCATTATCCATCTTTATACTTATGCTTTTTTATGTTATAATTAAAGGGATAATTCGCTAAGGGGGATTTTATGATAAAAAAAATCAGATTTGGTAAACCCATCGAAACGGGAGCAACTGTATTAAGCATTCAACCCGAGAACGGCCCGCTGCCTTATTTTGAGCGCAGCGAAGACGGTCTTGTTTTCACGCTTAAACTCAGGCCCGCAGATAAAATATACGGTCTCGGTGAGGCTGTCCGCGGAATGAACAAGCGTGGCTTCACATACACCTCTTGGTGCAGTGACGACCCCAATCACACAGAAAACAAAAACTCCCTATACGGCGCGCACAACTTCCTGCTGTTTATGGGCAGTCGTACATTCGGTGTTTTCTTTGATTTTCCCGGTGAAATCACATTTGACCTTGGTTACACTGACAGCGATATCTGCAAAATCACGGCTACTGCACCCGACATGGACATTTGGTTCATCGATGGTGAAAAGCCTCTTGATATCGCTCTGGAATTCAGAAAGCTCCTGGGCCGGAGTTATATCCCGCCCCGCTGGGCGTTCGGTTACCAGCAGAGCCGCTGGGGCTACAGAAATGCCGATGATATCCGCCGTCTTGTGGAAAGCTTCCGTGCAAACGGACTTCCGCTCGATTCAGTATATATGGATATAGATTACATGGATAACTTCAAGGATTTCACCGTAAGCAGTGACGCTTTCCCCGATTTTCCCGAATTTGTACAGGAAATGCGCAGACAGCACATCCGCCTTGTTCCCATCATCGATGCAGGTGTAAAAATCGAAAAGGGTTATGAAACCTATGAAGAAGGCATAAAAGGTGATTTTTTCTGCAAAACAGAAGACGGCAAGCCTTTTGTAGCCGGTGTCTGGCCGGGTCTTACCCACTTCCCGGATTTCTTTAAGCCGGAAACAAGAAAATGGTTCGGTCAAAGCTATTACAAGCTCACGGACGCAGGAATCGAAGGCTTCTGGAACGATATGAACGAGCCCGCAATCTTCTACTCCGAAGAGCAACTGGAAATTGCCAAAAAGCATGCGGAGGAGTTGCTTGCAGGTGAACTCAACATTTCATCCTACTTTGACCTTGTGGGAACAATCAACTCACTCGGCAACCATCCCGAAGACTACCGCAGATTCTACCATGAAATCAACGGGAAGCGCATTCGCCATGACAAAGTCCACAACCTTTTTGGCTACAACATGACCCGCGCAGCAGGCGAAGCCTTCCTTGAAAAATTCCCAGACAAGCGTCTCCTTCTGTTCTCACGCGCATCATACCCCGGCATGCACAGATACGGCGGCATCTGGACCGGTGACAATCAGTCCTGGTGGAGTCATTTGCTCCTCAATATCAAAATGATGCCTTCGCTCAACATGATGGGTTTCCTGTATTCGGGCGCAGATCTTGGCGGTTTTGGCAGTAATACCACCGGTGACCTTCTTATGCGCTGGCTGGAGTTCGGCATTTTTACGCCGCTTATGCGAAATCACAGTGCACTTGGCACACGTGAGCAGGAGCCGTTCCGCTTCGGAAAAATCCCCGCTTTCAAGCGCATCATTGAACTCCGTTACAGGCTCCTTGGCTACATTTACAGCGAATTCATGAAAGCCGCTCTTTCGGACGGTCTGCTCTTCCGTCCGCTTTGCTTTGATTATCCTGAGGATTCCTTTGCTCCGGAAGTTGAAGACCAGCTGATGTTTGGTGAAGGGCTTATGCTGGCTCCCGTTTATGAACAGAACGCAAAAGGCCGCTATGTCTACCTTCCGGAAGATATGCTGTTCATCCGCTTTGTTTCAGAGGATACTGCCTCATGCGCAGATGAAGCCCAGCTCCGCCGCCTGTCCGACGGCACCCCCTACCTTGTAAAGGCAATGCCCGCAGGCCATCATTACATCGATGTTGCGCTTGACGAGGTTCCCGTTTTTCTGCGTCCAAACTGCATTCTTCCACTGCTTGCACCCGCTGTCGCAGAAGAACTGCTTGATTTTGACAATCCCGAACTCATTGCCTATCCGCACGGAAGAACCGAGCTTGTTTATGACTATTTCTGCGATGACGGCTTTTCTCGCAGCTATGAATCAGCAGGAAACCGACGCACACTGATTTTTACGAAATAAAACCTTTTTGCTGCCGAGGAAACAATTATGTCAGTAGCATTTTCAAAACACAGAAAATTTAAAATCAAGCCTATTCTCTGCCTGATTCTTGCTTTAGAAATCCTGTGCTCGGGATGTCTGTGCGTATCCGCAAAAAACATGGAACGCTTTGACATAAGCCTGGAATACGGCTTTGAGGGTGAAATCAAAAACCAACGTACAATTCCGGTTAAAGTCACAATTAAAAACACCGGAAAGGATTTTGACGGTTTTGTTCAGTTAATACTTCCGCCTTCCATTGCTTATCATGACAAGGGGGCGACAATGTACGAGCAGCCCCTCTCTATTTCCGCCGGCACATCCAAGACCATCTTTTTTACATTTATGGCCACAAAAGACATAAATGCGATGAATGTACGTATTGTCACAAAGGACGAAAAAGTTCTGGCTTCGGAATATCAGACACTTTCTCCTGTTTTGGAAACAAGCCACTTGAATATTGGGGTTCTGTGTGATGATTTTTCAGCATTGTCATATATGAACGGTCTTTCCCTGTTCAACAACAGACAATCCACGCCTGTCACATCCCTGCTTTATGAGTATACCGCAGATTCTTTTCCTGAAGACGCATCATTTCTCGAAATGGTGGACCTGCTTATCATTACTAATTTCAGTACAGACAGTCTTTCCTCCTTACAGCTTTCCGCAATTGACGACTGGGTTAAAAATGGAGGAACCATTCTTATCGGAACCGGAAGCCATGCGGGAAAAACTCTTTCCGGTTTAAAAACTCTGCCGGCATTTACTGAAACAAACATTGACACAAGCTATACATTTGAAACCCATAAAACTTTATATGGACTTTCCATATGCAATCCTGACCTTTACACGTGCAATTATCCTTCTGTCAATAACGAATACGCAGATATTCTGTACGAAAGGTTTCTTTCTCTTCCTCTTTCTGTCCGTGACGCTTTTTTTGCCCGATTAAACACATTTATAGAAAAAAACAACGGACAGTTCAATTTGGAAAACTCCTTCAATTTTCCGATTGATTCTGACTCTCTCATAATGATATGGAACGATTCCGACCGCTTTCTTATGGAAAATCTGGAGTTTTTTCGCAATAATTTTGTTTCAGTTTTTTCAATAGATTTTGAAAGTAACCGCAAGTTTAATTTAGAAGTCTTTGGCGAAGAAACCTTAGAAGACGAAGACGTTTACACGGCCAAAAAGCTGAGTTCTCTGGTCGGCACGCTGTGCCGGCTGATTGTTCCACAGGTTTTGTCCGGTTCAGATGTATACCCTTCAAAAAAAGATTTTTCTGATTTGACACCTGTATCAGCTGAAATAGCAAAATTCACTCCTCCCGATGATTCAACCCTCTCCTACTGGGGAGACGATTCCGACACCAATTTATCATTTTTACTTGGTTTCTGTTGCAATTATATTTACGGCCGAGTTTTCATTACTTGTATTGATTTCTCGCAAAATCCGCTTGTCGGTTTTGATGGCAAAAAAGATGTGGCATCCGTTATAATCAAAAAAGCCTTGGGGCAGACAACGCTTCAAAATATTGCCGATTATTTCGGAAATGTAACTACAAGTACATCCGTCAAGGACTACGCCGAGCAATTTGCTCCGCTCTACACTTTTCTAAAAACAGCTCCGATTCCTCCGCTGTTTTTATGTATTATAATACTTGCAGTTTATCTGGTTGCTATTCCGGTAACATACAAATTATTAAAGAAAAAGAAAAAAGCCATATATTTCTGGTCTTTTCAGATTGCTTTGACTTTTGTTTTTTCCCTCGTCATGCTTATTAGCTGTACTCGTACCAAAATCAGCAAATCCGAGTTTCGTACAATCACCATAAACACCTATTCATCAGAGGAGTTACTGATTCAGGATATCTCATCCTATATCATGCCGAAGAAAAAGAAGTATTCGCTTTCTCTTAACCACGATCGTTTGCTTTACAGAGTTCTTCCCATGAATAACTTCTATTACTTTGATTCGGCAGGCCACGGTCAGTCTCCGCAATTAGATTCCTACTACGTTGGAATCAAAGAAGGCTCCCGGAATACTGATTACACTTTCAATAATACAACCGGCTTTTCCTCCGAACATTTTATCGGAACTGCCAGTTATGCTTCAACGCAGCCCGGGTTCAGTCTTTCATATAACCCGGACACAGAGGAAATCTTTGTTACAAACAACACGGGAAAGGACTTAAAAAAGGCATACCTGATATTAGGTGGTTTTTACCCGCTTGATACATTCAAATCAGGCGAAACAAAGGTATTGGACAAGCAGTCACCATGTTTCATAAACTATACTCAAACATCTCCCATTCATGTTTTCTCAAATGGTTTCCGAAAACGAAGTTCAATCTATTCTTATTTGGTAGGAGAAAATACCTATTCCTTCCGTGAACTTTTTGAGGGAGTTGCATCCGAAGAATATCTTGAACGCCGAATTCATCTTGCCCTTTACGAGTGGCTCCTTACCACTCCATGGATACATGATATTCATATTGTCGGTGGAGTTACGGATACCGTCCCCACAGCAGGTCTTCAATCAGGGGAGAACGTAACAGATTTTTCTTTCGAATATTGTCTCCAAGGTTTTTATCAGTTGGATGGTGAAACTTTCGAACCTCTTAGTACCGGTTATTTTTATAACTAAGATGTCTGATCGATTGACACCGATTTACTTAGCATTCACCACATCAATTCTTAATTTTTTATTAAGAAGGTTTAACTTTACGCAACATTATGCTAATATAAGCTGTATTTATTTTACGAATAGAGTTTATGCCGTTGTTCATCCCAAAAAAACAGCGGCAGTCAAGGAGAAAATCAATGAAAAAAAGGGGAAAATCAACAAAAGTAAGAAACTTCTTAAGGCCGGCACTCTGCCTGCTTTTAAGCGCAATACTTGTACTTCCTTCCATTCTGCCGGCAAATGCTGAAAAAAAGTCCGATTTCAACATTGAACTCAGTTACGGATTTGATGGCAAAGTAGAAGCACTGTGTCATATTCCCGTTAATATCACCATTGAAAATCTTGGTGATAATTTTGACGGACGTGTTCAGGTTATTGTTCCAAGCGAAGAAACATATGACAATCCGGGGCCCACAATGTACGAAAAGGACCTTAACATTGCGTCAGGCGCCAAAAAAACAGTATCCCTGACACTATTTGCACATGCTGCCTTCAACTCCATGAATGTCCGGATTGTCAACAGCAAAGAAAAAGTACTTGCAGAAAAATATGTTACCATTTCTCCGCTTTCAACCATCAACTCAGTAAACATCGGTGTTTTAAGCGATGATTTTTCTGCTCTTTCCTATTTCAACAGAATTCCCCTTATCATTAATTATGCAGGAATCAATGTTAACTCACAGCTTCTTGAGCTTACTGCCGAAACATTCCCTGAGGATCACAATGCGCTGGATATGATGGATATTCTCCTCATCAGCAATTTCAGCACAGATAAACTTTCTGCCGCACAGCTTTCTGCCATTGATTTATGGGTTCATGACGGCGGAACTCTTCTTATAGGAACCGGAAGCACCTACAACAAGGTAATGTCCGGGCTTAAAGACATCCCTTCTTTTAGTGATGTTAAGGCATCATCAAAAATAACATATGAAAAGCACAATACATATTACGGACTTTCCATCTGTGACCCCACTCTTTTTCAAAAGCAGGTTTATGCTGACAGCAACTATTCATATAAATCATGGGAATACAATACATTTTTGACTCTTCCTTCCCAAATACTGAATGAGTTTTACAGCAGGCTTGATGAGCACCTTGCCGGTGAACCGACATATAAATCACTCACAGTCGGAACAGCCGAGTTTGGGAATATGGTCGGTGATTTTTTTCTGAACAATGAAGACTTCCTCCGTAAGAACTTATCTTCATATTTTTTGGACTACACACCGTCTGACGCCGAATGGAACGACTGGGCTTCAGATCAATTGTTTAAATATATATTCAGCATTATGGAGTCTTTGTATCCTGTGTACGTTGCGAAGGGAACCTCAGGTGATATCTCAGGTATTGATGTTTCACAGGTTTCTTCCGTAAATGCAGAGATTGCAAATATTACCGTTCCAAGCAGCACAGTAACCCTTGAAGGTGAAGATCTTGACACAAAAACTACCTTCGCACTTACAAAAGCTTTTACCTACGGAAGTGGCGTTGTTGCTGTTGCAGGAATTGATTTCACACAAAATCCGCTGATTTCTTTTTCATACAAGGCTGAGTTGGCAAAGGTAATAATTAAGTCCAATCTTCCCGGGTTTTTCTTTTCCGAGCTTAATTCTTATCAGCCGAATTACTATACACAAACCGTTAATACAAAAGCAGTCCTTTTCCGTGATGTTTACAATCAGCTGCAAAGTGCATCAATACCGCCTGTTTTGCTTTATACTTTCCTTCTTGTCGTTTACCTTATAAGCATTTTTGTTTCATATGCAAAGTTAAAGAAAAAAGGAAAATCCATCTTGTTCTGGGCTACACAGGCAATTTCGGCATTTGTATTTTCACTGCTGATTCTGTTATTCAGTCTTTCAACAAGACTTCACCGTGCAGAGCTCCGAACGGCATCCTTCAATTATTACACACCCGGAGCCTCAGCCACGTCAGAGTTTTCCGAACTGGTTATGCCCAAAAAGAAAAAATATACCGTTGAGCTGGCTGATTCGCACAACCCCGAAAGAATTTCCGACCCTACTTATTCTTACCGTTATTATTACAGTAATACATCAAGTTCATCACTTGATGATTATCACCTTGCAATTCATGAAAAAGCGCAGAGCACGGAATTCAGGGTTAATAACACCACACCGCTCAGTTCCGAGTCTTTTATTTCCGGATACACAAGTGTGGCAAAGAACGGTGGTTTCAGTGTAGCTTATGACAGTACCGACCGCTCTGTTTCCATCACCAACAATACGGGAAAAGACCTCGAAAAAGCATATATTGTTGTATATAACCTGTTCTATCCGCTTGACAATATCGCAGACGGTGAAACAAAGGTTGTTTCCCAGTCTTCTGTCGGATATATGTATCCTCAGGAAACGGGGCAGTATTATTCATACTACGCTACGGGTTACTTCAACCAGCAGAAAAACCCAATATACACTTATTTACTTGGCAACAACAGTGTTTCCTTCCGGGAACTGTTCATAGGGTCGAACAACTCAGCTTTTATTGAGCGACGTCTTCCGCTTGCTTTTTACTCATCTGTAATAAACAATTACTGGCGGGCATCTTCCGAGCAGATACTAATCGGAGGCCAGACCAAAAACCCCGAAACAACAGGGCTTCAGGCGGAAAACAAAGCAAAGGAATTCACCTTCGAATACCATATTCAGCAATACGAACTCGATTTGATTTCCGGCAAAATCACCCCCGTAGAATATGATCCGACAGACGGATTCGCCTACCAGACCTACTATTATTAAACGCGCCAAAGGAGAAAAAAATGCTTACAATTCAAAACCTGACAAAATACTTTGGCCGTTTTAAGGCACTTGACAACCTGTCTCTTCATATTGACAAAGGTGAACTTTTCGGATTTGTAGGTTCAAACGGTGCCGGAAAAACCACCACCATGAAAATCTGTACCGGACTTCTTCCCGCAAACAGCGGTTCAATAGTTATTGATGGTATAGAAGTCGGCACACAGCCCAAACTCTTAAAAGAAAAAATCGGTTACGTTCCCGACTATTTCGGTGCATATGATAACCTTACAGCCACAGAATACCTTTCCTTCTTTGCAAATGCATACGGTCTCTACGGCAAAGAAGCATCCGCGCTCTGTGCTGACCTGCTTGACCTTGTAAACCTTTCAGAAAAGGCAAACACAGAGGTTGACAGCCTTTCAAGAGGTATGAAGCAGCGTCTCTGCCTTGCAAGAGCGCTTGTTCATAATCCCGACCTTCTTTTCCTTGATGAACCCGCTTCCGGCCTTGACCCGAAAGCACGTTATGAATTAAAGGAAATCCTGAAAAATCTTTCATCAATGGGCAAAACAATCGTCATCAGTTCACACATTCTTCCCGAACTTTCTGAGATGTGTACAACATTCGGTATCATCGACCACGGAAAAATGAGGATGACCGGCACCCTGCGTGATATTCAGGAAATGGCGAACGTCAACCAGATGCCTATTGTTATGACAGTGCTTGACAAGCAGGAAGAAGCCGGACGTGCAATGCGCGAAATTCCCGGAATTACCAATGTCCGTCTTATGGCCGAGGGTCGAATTGAAGTTGACCTTAACGGTGGCAAAGAGGACGAAATCCGGTTACTTAAAACGCTTGTTTCAACATGGGACATCCCCATTCTCACCTACGGAAGAATGGAAGGAACCCTTGAAAACGTATTTCTTCAGCTCATGGGCGGTCAGGAGGAACAAAAATGAAAATCGGAAAACTGACACTTCCAAATCCCAATGCGGTTCTTTTCAAGGATATGCAGCAGAAAACCAAGCGTGTTAAGCTTGCTCTCTCCGTATTTCTTTGCAATCTGCTTCTGGCAGTTATAGCAATTATAGTTCTTCTGGCTATGACCTTTTCGGGAATTGAAGACGGCTACGTTGATTACGAAACGCTTAACAGCCTGTTCATAGGTCTTGCCTCCACGGAAGCGGTTATTCTCTGCCTTATCACACCGTCACTGACTTCAAACTCAATTACGGCAGAACGTGAAAAGCAGACCTTTGACGTTCTTCTTTCAACAAAACTTACGCCGTGGGAAATCATCAAGGGCAAATATTGGGCTTCCATCCTTCAGATTCTGCTCTTGATTATTTCCGGGCTGCCTGTTTATTCACTTGTATTCATTTACGGAGGCGTTTCCTTCTTCCAGGCTTTCGGTATACTTTGCGTTCTTATGGTTGTTGCAATGTTTGTCGCATCCCTTGGAATTTTTGCATCGTCGGTAAAAAAGAAAACACTGGGCGCAACAATATTAACGTTCTTCCTGATGGCGCTTTTCTTTGCCGGAACGATTTTCCTGGTATTTCTCGCATACGGAATTGCAGAAGCAATAAACGCAATGAATAATTACTCTTACAGTTATTATTCATCCTATTATATTACACCCGGACCGTTTGTATTTGTCCTTTATGCCAATCCTATTGCTCTTGTTCTTGATTCCTTCTGCTATGTATTCGGTATAGAGATTTTCGGTTCAGGCATCGGTATGGCGGAATTGATTTCAGACATAACAAAAATGAGTTCCGGAAATATCCTGTTAAAATACTGGTCCTTATTCAGCATCGTTGTACATCTCGGGCTGACTTACCTGTTCCTGAGGGCATCAGCCAAGGCCATTGATCCACTTCGCGTAAGGAGAAGAAACAGACGTTATGGAAAAAAATCTGAAAAAACTACTGCTCAACTTCATACAGACAATACGCAAACGTCTTAACTTTCATTTCTTTGTAAGGCTTCTTGCTTCAGGTCTGATTGGCGGACTCAGCGCATGGCTCATTCTCAATGTCATTTCGATGTTTGTGCCCATGTACAACGCACAATATTACGGTGCTTTTCTGCTTGTACCGTTCCTGATAGCAGTTCTCGTCTTCTTTTTCCTTAAGAAGACGGATGACCGCAAGGCAGCCCTTTCAGCAGATTCCAAGGGGCTCAAGGAACGTGTAACTACCGCTTATGAGAACCTTGACAGGGATGACACCTTCAGCAATGTCCAGCGTGCAGACGCAGCACGTGCAATCAACGGGTTCGACGTTAAGAAGCATTTCCCTTTCAAAGCAAACATTTTCAAGATAATCGCGCTCTGTATCGCATGCATTCTTGTGTTTATTACCGTCAATGCCGATACGGACGCCCGCAAAACTGCCGAAAAGAAGCATATCCTTAAGGTTGAGGCAAAAGAAAAAGAGAAACAGCTTGAAGAAGAAATTGAGAAACTCAAGGAAGAATATGACCTCAACGATGAGCAGGCCAGGGAATACGATGATCTGCTCAAAGAAGCTGTCAATGAGCTGAAAAATGCCAAGTCCGAAGAAGATCTGAAAAAAGCCGAGGAACGCCTGAATGCCAAAAAGCAGAAAAAACTTCAGGAGGACCTTAATCAGAAGAAGGCAGACCTGAATCAAATCAGTAAAGATACAGAAGCTCTTTCCGACGGTTCCCTTTCTCAGGAAGAAATAAACGAAAAGCTTGATGAAATAAGCGAACTTGCGGAAAAGAACGGTGAAGACAATATTTCCGATCTTGCAAATGACCTCAAAAATGAGTTGTCTCAGAACGGATCCATGTCAGAATCCACTCTTTCCGACCTTCAGCAGGCTGTTTCCGATGCTCAGGCAAACATAGACAGTCAGCTTGCCGATGCAGGCCAAAACAGCAACCAGAACCAGCAAGGCCAGGAAGGCCAACAGGGCCAGCAAGGCCAGGAAGGTCAGCAGGGCCAGGAAGGCCAGCAGGGCCAGCAAGGCCAGCAGGGCCAGCAAGGCCAACAGGGTCAGCAAGGCCAGCAGGGCCAGCAAGGTCAGGAAGGCCAAGGTGAAGGTCAGGGCGAAGGCCAAGGTGAAGGCCAGGGCGAAGGTCAGGGCCAAGGTCAGGGCCAGGGCGAAGGCCAGGGTCAGGGTCAGGGTCAGAACGGTCAGGGTCAGAGCGGTCAGGGCTGGAATCAGGGCAGTGACCAGGGATATGAGCGTGAAGGTGGCAAAAATGGTGAAAAAATAACCATAAGCAACGGAAAAAAAGATGAGAATCTTTCCGGAACAGGCACCGACGGAGATTCCGGCACCGCCGTTAACGGACCGTCACAATTTTGGGAAGGTGAATCAACCGACCTTGCTTCAGTCATAGGCCAATATACAGATTCAGCTTATGAAGACCTGAACAGAAGCGAAGTCCCGGATCCCATGAAGGACCTCGTAAAAGACTATTTCTTAGAAATTAACCAATAATCCTTAGGAAGGACTCAATCATGTTAGAGAATGAAAACGATTTAAGAGAAATCATCACGGCAGTTAATCTCTGCGAAGCGGAAATCGGAAAAGCCATCATCGGTCAGAAAGAAGTAATCCGTCAGGTTCTTCTTGCTTTATTTACAGATGGCAACGTCCTTCTTGAAGGCGTTCCCGGACTAGGTAAAACCGAACTTGTAAAAACCATTGCAAAGGTTTTTGACATAAAGTTTTCACGTATCCAGTTCACGCCGGACCTTATGCCTGCAGATGTTACGGGCACAAACCTTATCGTAAAAGAAGAAGGCAGAAACGTATTCAAATTCGAGCAGGGACCGGTTTTCGCCAACATCGTTCTGGCAGATGAAATCAACCGTGCAACGCCCAAAACGCAGTCATCACTGCTTGAGGCGATGCAGGAAAAAACCGTAACAGTCGGAAAGCAGACATATGAACTTCCAAAGCCCTACATGGTTCTTGCAACCCAGAACCCTATCGAAAATGAAGGCACCTACCCGCTTCCGGAAGCTCAGCTCGACCGATTCATGTTTAAGATTCACGTTGATTTTCCTTCACTTGAAGAGCTCAAGGAAATCATGAACATAACAGTAACAAACCACAAAACGGAGATTCATCCCGTTATGAACGGCGAACACATCATGCGTATCAGGGATATCATCCGCGATATGCCCATGGCTTCAGCTGTTGAAGACTATGCTCTCCGCCTTGTTGTCGGAACGCACTGCGAACTTGATTCCGCATCCGATTACATAAAGAAATATGTTTCATGCGGCGCCAGCCCCCGTGCGGCACAGACCATTTTCAAAACAGCAAAGGCAAGAGCACTTCTTGAAGGCCGTGCAAATGTTGCCTTTGACGATATTAAAGCCGTTGCATATCCCGCACTCCGTCACCGTCTTGCATTAAGCTTCGAGGCAATTGCTGACGGAATCAGCACCGACGATGTAATTACCGAACTTCTGAAAGAGATTATTCCCTAATGAGCGATAACAAAGTTTTTGATGAAGAATTCTATCAAAAATTAAATATTTTACGTACTTCCATGCGTCTTGGGCGTTCCGCTGCCGGTCAGTCAGGCGCAAGAAAATCACGTGCAAAGGGCAGCTCTGTTGAGTTTTCGGATTTCCGTGAATACATTCTTGGCGATGACATCCGCCGTATAGACTGGAATGCCTACGGCCGTTTTGACAAGCTTTTCGTCAAACTCTTTATGGAAGAGAAGGAAGGTATTTTCCGCCTGTTCCTTGACAGCAGCGCTTCCATGGATTTTGGTGAAAAAAGCAAGAGCATTTGTGCGCAGAGAATCGCGGGAGCGCTTTCCTACTGCGTTCTTGAAAATGCTGACCGTCTCATGCTCAACATCTGCAGTGCAAACGGCAATCTGAAGTACAAAGCGGTAACCGGGAGAAATGCATTTGCAAGCACTCTGGAAAAGCTCAGTCTTGCAACCTTTTCCGGAAGCGTCGACCTTTTGGACTGCATAAAACATGCCTCCATAAAAAGTGCCGGAATGACAATCGTCATTTCTGACTTTTACACGGAAAACCTTGAAGAAATCCTTCGTTACCTTGCATTTTCAAAGCAGGAAGTATTTCTCATACAGGTTCTTTCGCGTGAGGAACTCGACCCTCATTTTGAGGGCACAGTCGCGCTGATTGACAGTGAAAACAATAATGAAATGCGCGTAACAAGCGGCAGCAGCGTTATGAAAGCCTACAAGGAAAGCCTCAGACGCTTTTCCGATGAAATTGACCGTCTGGCCCGAAAATACAGCACACGCTGCCTTTCGGTGTGCTCAGACGAACCGCTTGATGAAATATTCTACAAAGTCCTGGCCAAAATCAGTATGTAAGGGGAGAAAACCTTGGGATTCCAACATTATTGGCCCTTGTGCCTGTTAATTCTCATACCCGTAATCATAATAATGTATCTGTTGAAGCAGAAGGCCGCTCCTCATCCTTTTTCCTCACTTTTCCTGTGGAAGGAAATGTACAGAAACACGGAAGCTGACACTCCGTGGGAAAAACTAAAGAAGAGCCTTCTTCTTGTTATCCAGATTCTCACCGTAATTGCTCTTGTTATTGCACTTATGGCTCCTTATGTGCGCTCAAAATCCACCTCTGCCGGTCATGTTATTCTTGTTATCGACAACAGCGCCGGAATGAACACACTCTATAACGGTGAGAAAACGCGCCTTGAAACCGCTGTTTCGGAAGCCGTTGAGTTTGTTGAGAAATCATCCTCAGGCACTGCAATTAGTATTGTTTCAAGCAATAAAGATGCTGTTCTTCTTCTTTCGGATTCTTCCGACAAAGCCCTTGCAATCCGCAAACTGAAATCGATTGAACCCACAAATTATGCCGGCAACTGTGATGCCGGAAATGAAATGGTGCGCTCAATGGCCGTTCAGTGGAACTCCTGTCAGGTTGTCTACTACACGGATTCCATCGTATCGAACGCATCTCTCGGCGCGGGCGGATTTATTGTTGATGTATACTCGGATGCAGAAAATGCCTGCGTTGAATACGTCGGTCACGGTACAGACTCAAACGGAAAGCTTACCGTTCTGGCAAAAATCACGAACAACACAAAAGCACCGCTCACACAGGATATCAACCTTTACGGTGACGGCAAAATCATTGATGTTCATACCGGAACAGACATTGCCTCAGGCGACAGTGAGGTCATCTATTTTGAGAATGTATCATTTGACGGTCAAAGCGTTGCCGTTGAAATCAACGGTCTGAACGATGCTCTTTCTGCCGATGATCTTTGTTACGATGTCATCTCCGACACAAAAGAGTGCGAAGTGCTTCTTATGACGCATCAGAATCTCTATCTGGAAAAGGCCGTTGGAATTGTTGACGGAATGAAAATCACCAAATCCGATGATACCGATGCTTTTCTGACTCTTTCCGACAGTTCAAAATATTCTCTGTTCATTTTCGACGGTATTCTTCCGGAAAGCCTGCCGGAAGAGGGAAATCTCTTTCTGATTAACGCCTTCGACGGTAATATCTGCAAGGGCAGGGAACCCCTTGAAAACATCCGCGTAAAAACAGCCGATTCCAAGGTTACCGGTTACTTAAAAGACCTTTCGTTCGGTGTAAGCAAGGCAACACCCATTGACTGTCCGCTCTGGGCCGACAGTTTCCTCACAGCCGAACGTGACGGAGAAAGTTACTGCATAGGCTGTTACGGAAATTATGAGGGCCGTATGGTCTGCATGCTCGGTTTTGACCTGCATGATTCCGACCTTCCTCTGATGATGGAATTCCCAATCCTGATTTACAACATCCTAAGTGAATGTGCCGGGACAGGCCTTCTTCAGTCAACAAGCGCAAGTGCTGGCAGTTCCGTAAAAATTAACGGCGATATTGACGGTTCATTTCCTGTTGTAACACTTCCAAACGGCAAAAAAGAAACAATGACAGGCAATCTTACCATTTTCACCGGCACCGCCGACCTTGGGATTTATACGGTTTCCCAGCAGCTTTCCGGTGAAACCGTTTCGGAAACATTTTCAGTTAACTTCCCCATTTCGGAAAGCCGCGTGCTTCATCGTGCCTCTCTTTCCGAAGGAACAGATAACACAATCCTTGAAAACGAAAAGGTCGCAATGTCATCCCTCAATCTGCGAAACCTTTTTATAATAATCGTCCTTCTTCTGCTTGTAGCAGAATGGATAATCTATCTTCGCGGTATGTAAACGCACGGAGCCCTTATGAGTATTGAATTCACAAGACCTTACGTTCTTTTCGCGATTCCTGCGGTTGTACTTCTGCTGGTTTTCTCGATAAGATTCATGTACTTAAGGTCAAAAAAACAGAAAATCACATATATCGTAGTCAGAGCTCTTGTAGCAACACTGCTGATTCTCGCACTGAGCGGCATCCGGATTAAGCTGCTGGACAAATTTTCAGCCACAATCTTTGTAGTTGATGCTTCAGACTCGGTAAAAGACTCACGTCAGGAAATGATTGATTTCATCAATGAGGCCATTAAAACCAAGACCGCCAGGGATGAAGTCGGAGTTGTGGCTTTTGGCGAAAATGCCGCAATTGAGCAACTCATCTCAGCCACGCCTGTATTTACCGAGCTCCAGACAGTTGTGAAAAAGTCCGCAACAAACATCGAAAGTGCAATTACTACTGCCATTTCCATGATTCCGGACGGATATGCCGGTCGAATTGTTATTCTTACGGACGGTATTGAAAACGAAGGCAACCTGAAAAACACCATTGCCTCAGTAATCACCAAGAAAGCTCTTGTCGAAGTCAGAAATTACGAAACGGATTCCTATGAAGAGGTCTACGTAAGCGACCTTCTTGTTCCGCAGCATGTCGGACTGGGCGAGAATTTCATTGTAAGAGTCGAAATAGAAAGCAATGTGGCTACAGATGCCATTGTTTCACTTTATTCGGGGAGAACCCTAAAGGAACGCCGTATGGTGTCCCTCCAGCCCGGCAAAAATGATTTTGCCTTCAAGGATACCCAGACAGCCGAAGGTCTTGCAACCTATAAGGTCACTGTTGAAGCGGACGCCGACACGCTTTCCGTTAACAATGAATACCTCGCATACGCTGACATAGCCGCAAACAAGCCGGTTCTTGTTGTTGAAGGCAAGCCCGGCCAGTCTGATGAATACGTTAAGATTTTGAAAAGTCTTGGCTTAAATTATGAGGTTACACAGCCCATAGCTGTTCCGAATACACTGTCAAAGCTCAATGAATATTCAGCTGTTGTTTTCATAGATGTTTACGCAAAAGACCTGCGTGCAGGCTTTATGGAGAATATCGAAAGCTTCGTAAAGGACTTTGGCGGCGGTTTCATCTGCACAGGCGGCAAAAACAGTTATGCACTCGGCGGATACAAAGACACCGCTCTTGAACAGATTCTGCCTGTTTCTATGGAGCCTCAGGGACAAAATGAGATTCCTACCATTGCCATGATGATGGTAATTGATAAATCCGGCAGTATGGGTTCCTCAAGCGACGGCCTGAAAACAAACCTTGACATTGCCAAGGAAGCAGCCGTTTCTGCTCTTGATAACCTGCGTGACAAGGATTACATCGGTGTAATTGCCTTTGACGATTCATACGACAGGGTTGTTCCTCTTCAAAGCGCTAAAGAACGTAGCAAAATCAGTTCTGCCATAGGCACAATCCAGATTGAAGGCGGTACCTCCATCTTCCCTGCACTTGAAGCGGCAGCCAAGGATATCTGCAAAAGCTCAGCCAAGGTTAAGCACATCCTCCTCCTGACAGACGGTGAAGATTTTTATGAAGGGTACGACCGAATTCTGCAGTTCATTAATGAGCAGGGCATCACCCTTTCCACCATTGCCGTCGGAGAAGGCTGCAACACCCGGCTGCTGACCTATCTTGCCGAAGGCGGCGGCGGACGTTATTACTACACGGACGCGCACTCGGACATCCCGCGTATTTTCGCCCAGGAAGTATTCCTTTCCGTTAACAGTTATATTGTTGAAGAAGATTTTGTCCCCGCAATTGTGTCAAGGAACGACCTGATTAACAATGTTATCACCTCCGGCCTTCCCACGCTTCACGGCTACATTGCAACAAAAGCAAAGCAGAGAGCCACACAGCTTTTTGTTTCCGATTCAGAGGAACCGATTCTTGCTGTCTGGCAGTACGGCCTTGGCAAGACCGTGGCATGGACGCCCGATGTTGAAAACAAATGGACATCAGAATATGCAGGTCTTGACCAATATCAGGAGCTTTGGAGCAACCTGCTCAAATACGTTACGACAAATGATTTCTCAACGGGTGCATATGCACAGATTGAGCAGAACGGCTCATCGGCTACAATTAATTTCTATACCGAAAGCTTCAGTTCAAAATCAGAAGTAATTGCAACAATCGTTGATGACAAGGGCGAAACAAAAGAACTTCCCCTTGACCCGACAACGCCCGGCCAGTACAAGGCCTCCTTCACCATGACCGACAACGGTGTCTACAGCATCAACATCAAACAGTCCGAAGGTGAAGATATCACAGCTTCCGTCAACACGGCCGCAATTATGCAGTATTCACTTGAATACCGTTTCTATGACCGTTCAACCACATTATCGGATTTTGTTAAAACCGTAGGCGGAAATATGATTGTTGAGCCGTCTGAGGTCTTCAACGAACAGCTTGACCTTGTAAAAAAGCAGAGGGATGTTACCACTCCGCTGATAGTTATAGCTGCATTACTTTTTGTATTCGACATTTTCATCCGCAGGTTCAGAATTGACCTGTTCGGAAAACTTGCAGTCGCAATAGACAAGCGCCGTGCAACCGCTCGTTCAAATAAAGAAATTAAAAAGAACAATAAAAAGAAGGCTTCCGAGAAAGCTCCGAACGCACCTGCATTCACAGAAGACATTGCAGCATCGGCAGGCGTTCCCGGCGCATCCGCTCCGGATACCGCAGATGATAAAAAGCCGCCTGTCACACCTCCTTCCACGGATAACAGCAAAAAATCCGACAAAAAGAAGGACAATGACAAGAAGCCCAAGAACGACCCCCCGGAAAGACTTAACACTTCAGAGCTGTTAAAACGCCTGGGACGATAAAAAAAAGTTTGAAAAATCCTCTTTTCATGGTATAATGTGGAAGTTATTCCACACTACGAAAAGAGGATTTTTTATGGAAAAAAGACAGCATTTTGGCAGCCGTCTCGGTTTTATTCTTCTCAGCGCAGGTTGTGCAATCGGTTTGGGCAATGTCTACCGTTTCCCTATGAAAGTAGGTCAGAACGGCGGTGGCGCATTCGTACTTGTTTATCTCCTTTGCCTTGTTTTTCTGGGCCTTCCGGTTATGGTAATGGAGTTCTCCATGGGAAGAGCAGCACAGGCCAGCCCCGTTAAGCTTTATCAGAGTATTACTCCCGAAAAAAAGCCCTGGCGTCTCCATGGGTATCTTTCACTTGTCGCAAACATTCTCCTTATGAGCTTCTATACAACAATTGCAGGCTGGATCGGGCTTTACGCAATTAAAGCCGCAAAAGGCGATTTTTCGGGCATTCCCGAAATAGAGGCAGAAGCAACAATTACCGACTCCCTGCTTTCCCTCTGGAGTAACAACCCTCTGATGATTATCTGCACGGCAGTTGTCGCCGTTCTTGCATGCCTTGTCTGCTCTCTGGGCCTTCAGAAGGGGCTTGAGCGCATCACCAAATATATGATGCTGGCGCTCCTCATCCTTATGGTTGCTCTGGCAGTATACGGCCTTACCCTCAGTGGCGCTAAGGAAGGTATTGCCTTCTATCTGAAGCCTGATTTTTCAAAAATCACCTGGGGTGTGGTTGCTGAGGCGATGAACCAGTCATTCTTCACGCTAAGCCTTGGTATAGGTTCAATGGCTATTTTCGGCAGTTACCTCGGAAAAGAGCGCTCACTTACCGGTGAATCAATAAGCATCATCATTTTGGACACACTTGTTGCCATTGTTGCAGGTCTCATTATTTTCCCGGCCTGCTTCACCTTCAACATTCAGCCCGATGAAGGCGGCAGCCTCCTGTTCCTGACACTTCCCCGTGTATTTAACGGAATCCCCGGCGGACGAATCTTTTGCACTGTGTTCTTCATTTTCATGACATTTGCTGCATTTTCAACAGTTCTCGCAGTATTTGAGAACATCATCGCATGTGTATCGGAGCTTACTCACTGGAAGAGAAGATTCACATCTTTTATTGTCTGCATAGCCATGATTGCCATCAATGTTCCGTTCATTCTCGGAAAGAATGTCTGGTCGGATTTCCATCCGTTCGGCCTTCCCGGCAAGGATGTTTCAGACCTTGAGGATTTCTTTGTTTCAACCCTTATGCTTCCTCTCGGCTCACTGACCTACGTTATTTACTGTACACAGAAATTCGGCTGGGGCTGGAAGAACTTCATTGCTGAAGCAAATACAGGCAAGGGTCTTAAGTTCCCTCAGAAAATCAGGCTGTATGCTTCATTTGTTCTTCCTGCAATAATTATCGTGGTTTTCGTACTGGGACTTATTGCTTATTTCAAGCACTGATGAACGAATCTGCCCGGGCCCTAATTAACAGATAGCAGTATTCCTGCTCAAAATCGCAATTAACGGACAGCAGCTTGACACAAAATCAGAATTAATACTTGCCATTTTTACAAATAGATAGTAAAATGCAACACAATAAGAAATTGAAAGGATAAGCCGATTCGTCGGCAACATCGGAATTATGGGTATTTATGAAGAACTGGTTGCCCGCGGTCTCATCGCACAGGTAACCGACGAAAAAGAAATCAAAGAGATGATTAACAACGGAAAGGCAACCTTCTATATCGGTTTTGACTGCACCGCAGACAGCCTTACAGCAGGTCATTTCATGGCACTGACTCTCATGAAGAGACTTCAGATGGCAGGAAACAA